>NZ_PINZ01000009.1:0-105327 GCF_002810305.1 Halomonas sp. 141 | reverse complement strand
TTGCACGGGGCGAATGATCAAAAAGTGCTCGCTGGCGGTGATAGGGAAAGTGTCGGCGCCGGCTTCACGGATTCAGGTTCAAGTAAAAGGTGTTGGCCCTACGGTAATTAAGCGTTTTGAAGAGGTAGGTATAGATTCTTTTGAAAAACTGGCAATTCATGATGCAAAGGAAATTGCTGGTATGGTTGCCTCAATGCTTAGAACAACGTGCTGGAAAAATAGCCCTCAAGCATTATCAGCTGTAGAAGCTGCTATCACAAGAGCAAGGCAAGGCGTTTAATGGATAGTCATGCACATAACAAACGCCTTAAACATCGCGCCCTGCGGGCGCTGGACTCGCAACAAGTTGCTCGCCGTTTAGGCGGGCGTTAGGCCCAAGAATAGTCGGAAGCACGTATGGAAAAATTCGGTCACAAGCTTTTCTGGTGCGTCGCCTGGGTTGTCGTTGTCTTTGGCTACCTGTGGCTATTGAGCTTTGCCTATGAGACTCACGCGACCTTCGTGTTATTCGTGCTGCTCGCGATCGCTGGGAACCTCGCCTATGACGGCCTGAAAGTAGTCCTTGCATACGACGCGGACCAAGTTGCAGATGTAAGAAGGGTCACTTGGTATGTCATTGGCTTCCTAGCAGCGCTAGGCGGCTCCGTAATATCCCTTTTGCTTGGCGCGGTGGTCGCGGTTCGTGAATGGGTGCCGGAAGGAGTGGCCCAGGTGTTTGCCTCCATTGGCTTCCTCTCATGTATGGCGGCTGGTATGTGGCTGATCGCCAGGGCGGAGTCGAAGTTCCGTGCCACGAAGCGCACACCGCGAGCGCCAAAATAGGGCGCGCCGAAAGGCTTGCACTGTCGCACGTGCTCGGCCAGTGGCGGGGAGAGCAGGAGTCGAACGACCAAGCGCCTAACCAATGCGTGGAGCGGACCGCGAAGACGCGGCCGCTCACGCTGGCCGTTGAACTAAACCGCTTCGCGGTAGCTGTTGACGAATCACGTTTTTCGCCTCATCGGGCCACACTATTGATTGACCCACGTGGGTCAATCAACAGGAGTGACGACGATGACTGCCCTGCGACAGAAGATGATCGCGGCCATGCGTCAGCGTGGCTTTGCGCAACGTACCCACAATACCTACCTGATGGTGGTCACTGATCTGGCACATTATTTCCACCGTTCGCCAGACACGTTGAGTACCGACGACCTGCAACACTTCTTCAATCATCTGGTTCAGGAGCGCGGTTTGTCTGCCGCCAGTTGCCGTGTCTATCTGCACGGCGTGCGGTTCCTGTATTTGCACGTGTTGCAGTGGCCGTCGTTTGATGTGCCGCTCACCGTCCCCAAAAAACCGCAGCGGATTCCAGAACTGCTGACCCGCGACGAGGTTCGGCGGATCCTGGCCGCCTGCCAAAACGCCAAGCATCGCATGATGTTCGAACTGTGCTATGGCTGCGGATTGCGTGTGACCGAGGTCTGCCACCTGCGAGTTAGTGACATCGACAGCCAGCGTTACCAACTCCGTGTGACGCAGGGCAAGGGCGGCAAGGATCGTATGGTGTTACTACCCGTGACCCTGCTTGATCGCTTGCGCGATTACTGGCGCGCCTATCGGCCAGTCACATGGCTGTTCCCGAGCGCTCTGTTTCCCGATCAAGCCCTGCACGCCAGTGCGCCACAGAAGGCCTTTACCCAGGCCAAGCGTCTGGCCGGGGTCGAGCGGGTGGGTGGCATCCATAGTCTGCGCCATGCCTATGCCACCCATGTTCTGGAGCAAGGCCTGCCCGTCCATCAGCTCCAGCGACTACTGGGCCACCGTAACCTCCAGTCGACGATGCGCTACCTGCACTGGCTACCGAACCAGCAAGGGGGAGATCAGTGTCATATTGACCTGGTGGCCGCCCTGGAGGTGAGCCATGACTAAGGCCGCTACCTTGCAACAGGCATTGACCCGCTTTCTCGACCCAAGCGGTCTTGATCGCCAGCGCCAACGGGTGTGTACCCATCTGCTGGCCTGCCGAACGAAGGCGATGGGTGGGATGGTCTTACAGTGCTCTGACTGCGCTCATGTACAGCCACGCTACTTTGGCTGTCGTGATCGTCACTGTCCACAGTGTCAGGGCCGCGCCATGGCGCAATGGGCTGAGCGTCAGCAGGCCAATATGCTGCCGGTGCGCTATTACCACGTCGTATTCACGCTACCGCACAGTCTTAATGGCTGGGTTCAGCTTCATCCCGAGGTGATTCACCGATTGCTGTTCCAGAGTGCCTGGCAAACGCTGTGCACGTTTGCACGAGACCCAAAACGCCTCAACGGCGAAATGGGCATGATCGCGGTGCTTCACACCTGGGGCCAGAACCTGAGCCAGCATGTGCATCTGCATTGTCTGGTTCCAGGCGGTGCCTTGAGTGACGATGGCAAGTGGCATGAAGCGCGAAGCAACTACTTGTTCCCCGTGCGGGCCCTGTCACGCCACTTCCGTGGGCACATGGTGAGCGCTCTGCGCAAGGCCGCCCATGCTGGCGATCTCCACCGGGTTACCCGGCCCGGCGATGTCGATGCTCAATTGAACACACTGATGGCCACTGACTGGGTGGTTTACAGCAAGGACTGCCTTGAACACACCCAGGCGGTAGTACGCTACCTGGCGCGCTACACGCGCCAGATCGCCATCAGCAACGCACGTATCCTCGCCGTAGACGACCAGCAAGTGACCCTACGTTACAAGGATTACCGCGACCACGACCGACACAAGCAACTCATTCTGGATGGCGAGGAGTTCGTGCGTCGCTTCCTGCTCCACGTCCTGCCCAGGGGACTGATGCGAGTGCGGCATTACGGCTTTCTGGCCAATCGCTGCCGACGGCAACGTCTGGTACAGATCCGTCGAGCGCTAGCGATGGTTGACCAGGCTCCCCATGTCGATACAGCCGCCAGCGATGCGGAGCCGACCTACACCTGCCCACACTGCAAGCAGCCCACCTTACGGATGATCGGGACGCTCACACCCCAGCGCCCCCTCCATGATCAGCCGCCTAACGACAAGGAGCAACACTATCGAGCATGATGTAACGCCCTACGACAACAACAGACCTGGCTAACCGGCTCGCTAGCGAGTCATGGATAAGCTCGTCCCGATGATGGATTTTAGCCATCAGACGCGCTACATTGGGTTAAATTGGATTTGGAAGTGTCGACATGATGACGAAACGGATGATCAGAGCGCGTGCCCCCCGACCTGCCAATGCGCCGTTTGGTACCTCAGGCCACCTGTCAGTCAATACAATTCCCTATTAAATAGCCGCCTGATGGACGCGCCTTAGTCCAACAGGCATTTATTCGCCATGCTCCGCACGGCGAATAAATGCTTCACTGATAGACCGCTAAAATGGCAAAGCGGTTCGGCAGAGGTTGATTATGACGCTAGACATACGTGGTGGACTGAAGAATACGAGCATAAGTGGCAATAAGTACGTTGTCATTGAAGAGCTTCTTTCTAACGCGATTGATTCATATTTAATCCGTAAAAATGAGGATCCAGACGCGCCGCTGATGTCGATTGATTTTAAGATCGAATTCATTTCAGCAAGCCTCTTTGAAGACGGTGGTTATGACTTGAGCATCGCCTGTACTGATAATGGTGCTGGTTTTGGTAATGATCAGGTTAGGGCCTTTGTAACAAAAGACTCAACCTACAAGGACTATCTAGCAATCCAAGGAATTGGAAAGTGTAAAGGTGCGGGAAGAATACAGTACTTTCACTACTTCAGTCGTTTAAAAATCGCAAGCCGATATCTGTCAGATGATGTTTGCAAAAAGTGTCTGCTCGATATTCAGGCTGGTGCTAGAGAGATATCTGAGAGTGACTTCCATGCGTCAGATTCTGATTCCGGCATACTGGAGACTACGGTTAGCCTTCAAGGGATGCAGGAAGGGGCTTATAGAAAGCACTTTGACCGTAAGGCAATCAGGGTCGATTTCTCGGCAAAATTTATCCGCAACTACATATTTGTGGCTTTTCTTCAGAGGCTGATCGTCCTAAAAAATATCGTCGGAGATTTTTCAATATCTGTGACAGAAGTTGATGACAAAGGCTCAAGCACTGAGCAGATTAATTCGTCAGAGGTTCCGGAGCCAACAAGCGTTTCCGACTTTCCGCTCCTCTGTGCACACGCTAACGGCGAGTCTGCGGTTGATGGAACTTTGAAAGTTACGAGGTACTCGCTGCCGGAGTCTGACTTAATACAAAAACAGCACGAAGTGGCCTTGTGTGCAAACTCTGCTTTGGTGTATTCGCTCACCAAATTCTACCTAAAGAGCCCTCAAGACAGAGCCCGACCGATCGATGGTCACTTCGAGCTTTTGCTTGTAGAGAGTGATTTGCTGGAAGAGAAGGTTAATGAACAGAGGGATGGGTTCAATATCCCCCGTGAATGCTCTGCGAGCGAGGATTTTGATAGCGCATTTTCGTTGCAAGATATTGTTGAGTCGCTTGAGGATTACGTATTTGGGATATTGACGCCAAGAGATTTTGACAAGGATAGGTTGATTGACTCAACACAAGAAAGATTTGGCATATCGCGCTCAATGCTGAATGATATGAACATCAAGGTGCATTATAGCGATACATCTGAAAATATCGCCAAGAGAGTTTTAAAAAAGTATCAAGAAGACATCGTAAAGGAAACGTCGGATATTTTTGATCTGAAGCAGGAGTTGCTTGAGCTTGACCCCCGAAGTGATGACTTTCGGAATCGCATTGGAGAGCTTTCGTGGAAGTATACCTCCACGATGAAAAAGATGGATATGGCGAATCTATCCCAGCTTGTCGTTAGGCGCTCGTCAATGCTTGAGGTTCTTCGGCGTGCGGTTGATTCGGCGCTTTCTTGTCAAACAAATAGTAGCGGGCGCAGAGAGCCTGAGAAAATAATACACAACGTATTTTTTCCAACAGGCAAAGATAGTGGTGACGGTATTGATCATGATATATGGATTTTGAATGAAGAATATCATTACTTTGATCACATCGCGTCGGACAAGCCGCTAGCCAGCATTCCATGGAGTGGCAACCAAAACTTGTTTGATGAAGATGTAGACGAAAGCCTAGAGGCCCTTTTTGCTAAGAACAATAAAGATCATCGGTTGAAACGTCCGGATATAGCTATTTTCAATCAGGAAGGAGCTGCGATAATCATTGAGTTTAAAGCCCCTGGTGTTGAGCTACAGGAACATATACAAGATCTTGCCCAATATTCGAGACTTCTTGCGGCAAAATCGGGCGGGAAGATAAAGAGATTCTACGGCTACTTGATCGGTGACTGTATGGATGAAAGCAGAATGCCGTTCAACTACACTAGGTTTCCAAGTGGTTTAGGGTACTTCGCCACGGATCGCATAGTAGACCAGCAGACTGGAACTCAATATGGCCAGCTATACTCGGAGGTTCTGTTCTATGATCAGTTTATTGAGCGCGCTTCTCGCCGACTAAAGGTATTTAAAGAAAAGTTGAACATGGATGTTTGAGGAGGTTGCTTGGTTGTCGGAATATAGGGGGTTGCCCAGTTAGCTGTTTGTGCGAGGGGGGCGCGGATCGGGCCTGACACTAAGAGAAACTTCAACGCTGCTAGGGGGGGGCGTGCTTCTAACGATCAGTTGAACCCGACAAATCACTCCGGGCTTCGCCCTCCGTAATTTGCGGGTTAACTGGGCGTTGAGGCTGTAGAAAAACCCTTTTGACAGCCAGGTTTTGGTAGGTTCGGGAAAACAGATGGGGAGTGGTCAGCATGTCACGCTTCAAGGTTTACAACTACAATCAGAACGCCATGGTAGTGATCAACTATCAGGATCAGCTCCAGTCAGATAATTTTGAATGCGCATTAAATTACCTGTTCGAGCATGAAATCGACTTGTCGGTTTTCCATCCGGGAGATCGCAACGACACGACAGGTCGGCTGGCCTATGATCCGCCATCTTGAAGATCATCCTGTCTGCCTATTCAAAAGGCATCACCTAATCCCAAGCCCCACCAGCCACCCACCCACAAAGGAAGCGCATGCCCTACGAACTCGATAACCGTCTGGTCATTGGCGTTGCCTCCAGTGCGGTCTTTGATCTGAGCGAATCCGATGCCGTCTTTCGCCGCGAGGGGGAGGAGCAGTACCGCGAATATCAGGAAAAGAATCTTGAGGTACCGCTCCCCAAAGGCATCGCGTTTCCGTTTATCAAGCGGCTGCTGGCGTTGAACGACTTGAGCCCCAGCCCGGAAGACCCGCTGGTGGAAGTGGTGCTGCTGTCACGCAACGACCCGGATACCGGCTTGCGCGTCATGAAAACCATCGAGCACTACGGCCTGGGTATTACCCGGGCGATCTTCATGCAGGGGCGTTCGCCCTATGAGTACATTCCCGCGTTGAACATTGCGCTATTTTTGTCTGGTCACAAGCCAGACGTGGAGGCCGCCATTGGCAGCGGGCACCCGGCGGGGCAGGTGCTGGATTCCATGTTTGACGATGATGAAGACGACCAGACACTGCGCATCGCTTTTGACTTTGATGGCGTGCTGGCGGGCGACGAATCCGAGTCGGTCATGCAGGCATCAGGACTCACGGCCTTCCATGATCATGAAGTCAAGAACGTGATGCAGCCGCACCATCCTGGGCCACTGAAAGAGTTCCTGGTACGCATTTCAAGAATCCAGTCGGCGGAAGAAGCGCACAAGCAGCAGCACCCCGAGTATAAAAACCGTATACGCGTGTCGATTGTTACCGCCCGCAATGCGCCTTCCCACGAACGCGCCTTGAAGACGCTGAAAAGCTGGGGTGTCATGGCCAACGATGCGTTTTTCCTGGGCGGCATCGAGAAGGGCAGAGTGCTGGGTGTGTTGAAGCCGCACATCTTCTTCGATGATCAGTCTGGTCATTTGCAGTCTGCCAGTGCGGTGGTGCCTTCTGTTCATATTCCGTTTGGTGTCACCAACCAGCCCAGGGCGAAGGCAGATGAGCTGGCTGCCGGGAGCTGACCCTTTTCACTTTACATGGTGGGAACCGACATGACCCTGATGACGCTCCTGTTATTCATACCTGCATGTTTTGCCCTGAACATGGCCCCCGGCCCCAACAATCTGCTCTCCATGGCGAATGCCAAGCGATACGGCATACGAGTGGCCTGCTATGCCGGGCTTGGTCGGTTGCTGGCCTTTGTGGGCATGATTACATTGGCCGCTACCGGGTTGGCCACCGTGCTGCATACCTCCGAAAAGGTGTTTCTCGCCGTCAAAATCGCCGGTGGGCTGTACCTCTTCTGGCTGGCGTATCAGCTCTGGAACGCAGACCCGGCAGAAGGCGATAGCGAGGCGCTGGGCGGCAAGAATCTGCTTCAACTGGCGAGGCAGGAATTCCTGCTGGCAGCGGGCAACCCCAAAGCCATCCTGATCTTTACCGCGTTCCTGCCCCAGTTTGTCGACCCTGCGGGTGCCGTAGGGCTTCAGTTCCTGATACTCGGGGCGCTGTTTCTGATGTTGGAGTGGGTCGCCATCGCCGGTTACGCGTTCTTCGGCAAGGCATTGCGCCACGGGTTCTCGCGCCCCTCCATGCGGCGCCTGTTCAATCGAGTGTGTGCCGGGTTATTGGGAAGCGCGGGGGCAGGGCTGCTATTGGCCCGCCGTGAGTGAAGGGGATCGAAATGACTGCCGATTGGGGGGAGCAACATGCCTGAAGTGTCGAGAGCGGTATTTCCTGATGATCTACACGCTGTGCTGGCTCTGTATCAAGAGTATATCGACAGCACGTCGGTGGACCTTTCTTTTCAAGGAAATGATCAGGAGTTCAGCCAGCTAGCTGAAAAGTACTCCTCTGAAGAGTCACAGATATTTCTGCTGAAAAAAGAGGGTGTGCCGGTGGGTTGCGCCGCTTTTCGGAAGCTGGACGCCCACACGTGTGAAATGAAACGGGTCTATATCCGACCTGGTGCCCGCGGCAACCAGTGGGGGGCCATGCTAATGGATAGAGTGCTGCAGGCGGCGAATGAGAGTGGCTACAAGAAAATCTGCCTGGATGTACTGCCCGAATTTACGGCAGCTTTGAAGCTATACAAGTCATATGGGTTTGTGGAGCATCCACCCGTCACGCATAACCCCGTGCCTGGAACGCATTTTCTGGGATTGGAGTTACAGAACTAGCGGCAATGGCCGCATTACCCGTGAGGATTCCACCCTTTTGATGGCTATTCCAACGATACCCAGTGAAGCGCAGCAGGCCCAGCAAGTGGCAAAAAAGGTGCTGGGTGAGTCGATTGTTGGTATTTACCTCTTTGGCTCTGCGGTAGTAGGCGGCTTAAAGCCTGATAGCGACGTTGATATCCTTATTACCGTTGCCCAGCCGCTGTGCCGCGAACAGAGGAAGGTATTGGCGGCCCAATTGATGAGCGTGTCCGGTGCGATCGGCAATATACATGGCATCAGGCCATTGGAGCTGACCGTGATAACGGTTTCAGGGGACGCTCCCTGGCCATTTCCTCCGCAAGCGGAGTTTGTATATGGCGAATGGATGCGCGAGCAGTTCGAGGCGGGCAGTGTACCAGCCCCTGCCCGTGACCCTGACCTGGTCATCGTCTTGAAAAAAGTGAGGGAGCATGGCCTGGCGCTTCATGGCCCCAACGCTGCAGAGGCTATCCCCTCCATACCTATTGATGATATCCGAGTGGCCATTCAACATGCTTTGCCCACTTTGTTGGCTGAATCGCAAGGGGATGAACGTAACGTGATTTTGACCCTGGCTCGCATGTGGCTCACAGCCTCTACCGGCACTATCGAGCCTAAAGATGTGGCTGCAGAGTGGGCGGAGAAGCGGGCTCCTTCAAGGTACGCAGCGCAATTGAAGTATGCGCGGGAAGGCTACCTGGGGGTCGTCGATGATCAATGGCTAGACAGGCAAGAAGAGTTTGATGCACTGGTACGCTATATGGAGCGCGCTATAACCTTGTCTTTATCGTAAAAAGCCTGGTACGGCGTAGTAACCGCGAATCATCACGCAGTGTTGGCCCCATTAGCCGAGCCACGGGCTGCTCTGGGTGGCGCGCCATGTGCGGCTTTGTTCGGGCACGATGCGTCAGGTTTGTTCGTGTACTTTGATTGATCGCTTTGGGGGATGTATTTTGAAAACAATCACTAACGAAGTGCGTGACGCCGTCGAGCGAAGCGTGCTGTGTTGGCTGGCAACGAATGATGAGAGTGGCCAACCGAATGTTTCGCCGAAGGAGGTTTTTGCCGTTGCAGATGATCAGCATATCGTCGTTGCGAACATAGCATCGCCTGGTTCGGCAAAGAATATCAGGGTAAATCAGAAAATATGCTTGAGCTTTATTGATGTGTTCGTTCAGAAAGGCTTCAAGGTCATGGGGACGGCTGTGGAAGTGAAGCCTTCGGAATCCGGCTATGCTCGCTGGGCGGCTCCACTTCTTGAGCAAGCTGGCGAGCGTTACCCGATACAGGGCGTTTTCGTCATCAATGTGCTTTCGGTGAGGTCTATTCTGGCGCCAAGCTACCGTCTTTATCCATGCGAGACGACAGAGGAGTCGCAAATCCAGTCAGCGCTTCGCGCTTATGGTGTGACCCGGCATAAACGTGCTTGATCCCGCGCTGGGTGTGCTTCTTGTGCTAACGGCATGTTCGGCGTTCAGGCCGTCCTGGTTCTTGTAAAATGAGGGTTGCAGGAGATTGAACTGACTGACTCGGCAATGTATGGGCGCTTGGTCAGTGATCTTCCCGCATAGGGAATGGCGGTGTCCGCCCGCTGGTGGAGCCTGGATGGCTGCCTACTTCTTTATTGGTGGCGCGGCCTCGCGGCTGCCTCGCTGATCGCTCGTTACCACGCGCTACATGGTGATTCGAGTTGGGGGGGCACCTCGACAAAGTGCTGGCCAGATGGTGACGGATAACGCGCCTTCATGAAGTGTCGACGCCTCCCAGCCCAACAATCCAAGTGGTACGTTTTGGTACAGAGAGAATGGCTTTTATGGCATGGTGATCCTCTCAATACATCCATTAAAAACCAAGGGAGTGAGTAATGAATATTCGTCATGTCATTGAGGAAGATTTCAGCGAAATAACAGACATACTTAATTATTACATTATCCACAGCGATGCCCGTTATTTCGAACCTGAGCCTGTATCTGTGCGTGACAGGGAGTCATGGATATATGAATTTGGTGAGCAAACGCCATGTCAAATGCTGGTGGCGGAAAATGATAGTCAGATATTAGGATTTTGCTGCGCTCAGAAGTATAGACCTGAACCTGCATACGATAAAACGGTTGAAGTCAGTGTCTATGTTTCCCCAAAATCAACCTCGCGAGGGGTCGGGGGTAGCCTGTATGGTAGGTTGTTTGCATCGTTAGAGGCGTTTGATCTGCACAGAGCGCTTGCAGGTATTGCGTTGCCGAATAATGCTTCGTTGGCCTTTCATCAGAAATTTGGCTTCGAGGAGGTGGGTACCTTTGACGAGTACGGTGTGAAAGGAGGAAGATTTATTAGTGCGATTTAGATGCAAAAAAAGTTATAGATATTTTCTGTAAAGTTCAGGTTACAGAAGGATAGATTGACTGACTTGGTGATGGTCGCCAGCCAGTGTTAGACATGGAAATGGAGTGCTGACATTGAAAGGATTATTTTTCCCCGTGATTGAAACTGCGCGGTTGATACTCAAACCCTTGGCCATCGATGACTCGGATAGCCTGCTGGAAATCTTTTCTGATCATAAGGTCATGCGGTATTGGAACACTGCACCTTGGGCAACGATTCAGGACGCCATTGATTTCATTAATGGAAGTCATGAGTCGATGCGCCGTGAAGAGTCGCTGGTGCTCGGCGTGTATGTGAAGTCGACAGGTGAGTTGGCCGGCAAGTGTATGCTGTTCAGCTACGATCAAGAGTCCAAGCGGGCTGAAATCGGGTTTGGGTTGGGCCGTTCATGCTGGGGGCAGGGGTATATTCATGAGGCAGGCGAGGCGTTAATTCAGTACGGCTTCAACTCATTGGGGCTCCGGCGGATTGAAGCAGAGATTGACCCAAAAAACCTGGCGTCAGCGAAAGCACTACGGAAACTCGGGTTTTCTCAAGAGGGGCTGCTAAGGCAGCGCTGGGAAGTCAATGGCGTTGTCTCTGACTCGGCAATGTATGGGCGCTTGGTCAGTGATCTTCCCGCATAGCGAATGGCGGTGTCAGCCCGCTGGTGGAGCCTGGATAACTGCCTACTTCTTTATTGGTGGCGCGGCCTCGCGGGTGCCTCGCTAATCGCTCGTTACCACGCGCTACATGATGATTCGAGTTGGGGGGGCGTAAAATGACTAAATATGGCGATGTTGCTTTACAGGCTGTTCGCTTGGCAGGGGAAGGTGTTTCTCCTGTAGAAGCGTGGAATTTGGCCGCCGCATCCATGTTTCCTGATCAGCATGCTGCTCGTGTTAAAGGCTGTCCACGGTCTGCATTTTTGGGGTTATGCGAAGAAGGCTATGTCGAGGGAATAGAGGCTGGTAAGTACACCACCTCCGTTTCCAACAAAAAATACGCGATTGACTTGCTTAAGCTTCTTCACGAAAAACCGCACTTGGCCGATTTGCCCAGAAAACAACTTTGGGGAATTGTCGTCCAAGGGGCCCCGAAACAGCATAACCAACAAGTCGAAGTGGTACTTGCGCTGTGGCGTGCTGGGTTGCTGAGCATTTGAACCGCGCTGATAGTGTGTTTTATCACGCCACGCATCACATTTTTGAGCATCGATAGCTGCTCGGTGGCGCGGCCTCGCGGGTGCCTCGCTAATCGCTCGTTACCACGCGCTACAGGGGTGGCTGCTCTTGGTGGCGCGCCGTGTGCGGTTTTGTTCCGGAACGATGCCAGGGGATTAAATTGACTGACTTGGTGATTGTGGTCAGCCAGTGCTAGATATGGTAATGGAGTGCTGATATTGAAAGGATTATTTTTCCCTGTGATTGAAACCGCGCGGTTGGTACTCAAACCCTTGACCATCGATGAGTTGGATAGCCTGCTGGAAATCTTTTCTGATCATGAGGTCATGCGGTATTGGAACACTGCACCTTGGGCAGCGCTTGCCGACCCGGTGCAGCGGATTGCCATGGTGCGCCGTTGCCCGTAGTGTCAGGCAACCTACCCATGTCGAACGAACGCCTTCTTTCTTCAGGAGCCTATGGATAATCGGCATATCGTGATATTCGATGGTGTATGCAATTTCTGCAACGGCGCGGTGAATTTCATCATCCAGCGAGATCCAGAGGGTGTCTTTGCCTTCACCCCGATGCAGAGTGAGTTGGCCCAGGAGCTGACGGAGCGCTTCAACGTCCCCGATGTGGGCACGGACACCCTGGTGCTGATCAAGGAGAGTGAGTGTTATGTGCTCTCAGATGCCGCCCTTGAGATCGCCAAAGACCTGAAAGGGCCTTGGCGGCTGTGTTGTGCGCTCAAGAGAGTGCCCAGACCGATCAGGGACGCGGCTTATAAATTGTTCGCGCGGCATCGCTATCGGCTCTTTGGTAAGAAAAATGCCTGTATGGTGCCGTCAGCAGAGGTGAAGTCGCGGTTTATGGGGTCGATACCTGATTCGTGAGGCGGGTGTATTCAGTCAGGTGATGGTGAGGCGTGGGTTGCCTTCTGTATCGGTGGCGCGGCCTCGCGGGTGCCTCGCTAATCGCTCGTTACCACGCGCTACAATGTCATTCTTTGCCTGCTGTGTCAGTAGAAAGCAAACCTGTGTCTAGGCACTCACACCATAAGGAAACGGTCACTCATGCCTACCGCCATCGTTCTTGGTGCCACTGGCGCCATTGGCCAACACCTCGTGACGCAGCTTTCCCAGCGCGATGAGGTGAAAAGCGTCATCGTCGTGACCCGCCGCGAGCTGGATCTTGCTCGTGAATTTCCCCACGCTAACGCGTCCAAACTTCAGCCTGCGCTGCTGGATTTCGAACGCTTGGAAGCTGAGGTTGCCGAGCTGTTGCCCGCTGGGGCCATGGCATTTGTAACGCTGGGCACCACGAAAAAGCAGGCAGGGAGTAAAGCGGCGTTTCGTCGTGTGGATCATGGGTTGGTGCTGGCGTTTGCCCGTGTCTGCAAAGCGGTAGGGGTGAGCCGGTTGGCCGTGGTGACGGCGTACGGTGCCAACGCTCACTCGTCGATATTTTATAACCGCGTGAAAGGCGAAGTGGAGCGGGATATTCAGGCGCTGGGGTTGCCCTGTGTGTTCTTTGCTCGGCCTTCGCTGTTGTTGGGGCGGCCGCAGGATGGGCGCTTGGCAGAGACGTGGGCGAGCGCCGTGCTGGCGCCCGCGGCGCGCTGGCTACCGCTTACTCTGCGGCCTATCTCGGTAGAGGCCGTGGCATCGGGCATGGTCAAGATAGCGCTGGAAGAGGCCACACCCTCCAGCGTGCAAAGTAATGCGGCCCTGCATCGTTTGAGCGTGGGTGCCTAGTCAGGCTTTCGGCGTGCAGCAAGCAGTGTAGGCAGGTTGTGTTCGATCCAATCGGTTAGCGCTTCGATGTGCTGTCCCAGCTCTTTGCCTGGCGACGTTAGTGAATACTCCACATGCGGCGGCACGACGGGGTGCGCATAGCGTGCTACCAGGCCATCTTCTTCGAGTTGCTGAAGCGTTTGTGCCAGCATTTTCTCACTGACACCCTCGATCTTGCGACGCAGTTCGCTGAAGCGGTGGGTGCCTTTCATCAACACCAGCAGCACTAAAACCCCCCACTGGCTGGTCACGTGTTTCAAAATTTGCCGCGATGGGCAGGCTTTTGCGAGTACTTCGCCACGGCGCATGGCATTGGCAAGTTCTCCATGGCTGGCGCTTTGAGAAGGGGGCGTTGGGTGACGGGTCATGGCACTTACCTTTTTGTGCGTACTTACTAAAAGTTAGTTTAAAGGGTACGCTGCGTTTCACCAACCATTGCAGATGAATGAGGGTGAAAACATGATCGTAGTAACGGGTGCTACCGGACAGCTAGGCCGCTTGGTGATTGATGCGCTACTGAAGCGCGTGCCTGCCGAGCGCATTGTGGCCGCCGTGCGGAATGTGGAAAAAGCCCAGCCGCTGGCCGAGCGAGGCGTACACGTACGTCAAGCCAATTACGATGACCCTGAGAGCTGGCAAGCGGCTTTGCAAGGAGCTGAAAAGGTGCTGCTGATCTCGTCTAGCGAGATTGGCCAGCGTGTCGATCAGCATCGGGCGGTCATCGAGGCTGCGAAGCGTCAGGGCGTAGCGCTACTGGCGTATACCAGTCTATTGCATGCCGATTCGTCACCGCTTGGTTTAGCGCAAGAGCACCGTGAGACCGAGGCACTGATTCATGCCTCTGGTGTTCCTTATGTGCTGCTGCGCAACGGCTGGTACACCGAAAATTATACGCAGGGAGCTCCTGGAGCGGTCGCCCAGGGTGCCTTGTTTGGCTGTGCCGACGAGGGGCAGATTGCCTCGGCTGGGCGGGCTGATTACGCCGAAGCAGCGGCCATCGTGCTGACCAGCGATCAGCATAGGGAACCCGTGTATGAGTTGGCTGGTGACAGCGCTTATACGTTGGGCGAGCTGGCGGCCGTTATCTCGCGGCAAAGCGGACAGCGCGTCGATTACGTCAACGTGAGTGAAGCCGACTACGTAAGTGCTTTGCAGCAGGCGGGGCTGCCGAAGGAGTTCGCTAGCGTATTGGCAGATGCCGATAGGGGCGTTGCCAAGGGGGCCTTGTTGGATGAGAGCCGTCAGTTGAGCCAGTTGCTGGGTAGGCCCACGCTGTCGCTGGAGGAGGCTGTCAAACAGGCGCTGGCGTAATCGCGGAAATACATGCCCGCATTGAGGCAGGTCTTCTGTGCCGCTGGCCCACGCTTGTAAAGGCGCGGGCCAGTGTCGTTTCTGACCCTGCGTCCCTACCAGGCCATCACGCGCGGTCATTCTCCAGTGCCTCGATCATCCGGCGCGCTGCGTTGGAGAGCGTGCGGTTGTGGTGCACCAGATAACCCAGTGGGCGGTGGATGGGGGCGGTATCCACCGGCAGCTCGACCAGTTCGCTGTCGAGCATGCTTTCCGGCAGCAGGCTCCAGCCGAGCCCGACGCTGCACATCATCTTCAGGGTTTCCAGGTAGTTGGTGGACATGCTGACCGGCAGGGTCAGGCCGGCGGCCTGGAAGCGTTGGCCGATCAGGGTGTGGGTGAATGTCTTGGCGCCGGGCATCACGCAGTTCACCTCGCACAATTCGGCCAGGCTCAGCGTGGCCTGGGTGCGGCTGCGCTGGGCCAGCGTGTGGTCCTTGGCGCAGACGAAGCAGAGCCGGTCGCGCCAGAGTTCGACCACCTGCAGCTGCTCCACCGGGTGGGGTGCCAGGGTGACGATGGCCATTTCCAGGGTGCCATCCACCACGCCCTGATAGGCAAGCTCGGAATCCAGGAAGCGCAGGTCGAGGGCCACTTCCGGATGGCGCTGGGTGTAGAGCTTGAGCAGCGGCGGTAGCCGGTGCAGGCCGATGTGGTGGCTGGTGGCCAGGGTGAGCTTGCCACCCACCTGGCCGGAAAGGTTGGCCAGTGCGCGGCGGCTGTCGTCCACGGTGAACAGGATACGCTGGGCGCGGGGCAGCAGCAGGTTGCCTGCCTCGGTGAGGGTGATTTTACGCCCGATACGGTCGAAAAGCCGCGTGCCCAGCAGCTCTTCCAGGGTGGCAATGCGTTTACTCACCGCTGGCTGCGTAAGGTGAAGCTGCTCGGCGGCCCGGGAAAAGCTTTGGGTTTGCGCCACGGCAAGAAAGGCTTGCAGGCTTTGGGTATCCATGACGGCTCCCTGGTCATCTATTCCTGTTTGGAATCTAAAGTATGAATAACATGAATTGCTTTTATGTGCGAGTCGGGTAACACTCGGGTCATCGTCCATGACGCCCGCGACAAGAGCGGCCCGTAGAAGCCGCCAACACGACTAGCAGGGCACTGCCCAGGAGAGCCACATGTCAGGTCAAACCCTTTACGACAAACTCTGGAACCAGCACTTGGTCAAGCAGCGCGATGACGGCACGGCGCTGATCTACATCGACCGCCAACTGCTCCACGAAGTGACCTCGCCACAGGCGTTTGAAGGCCTGCGTCTGGCCAACCGCAAGCCCTGGCGCCTGGATGCCAACCTGGCTACGCCCGATCACAACGTACCTACTACGGTGAAAGAGCGTGCCGAGGGCAACAGCGGCATCAAGGACCCGGTCTCGTTGATTCAGGTGCAGACCCTGGACGACAACTGCCAGGCCTTCGGTATCGAAGAGTTCAAGATCAACGACCCCCGCCAGGGCATCGTGCACGTGGTGGGCCCCGAGCAGGGTGCCACACTGCCTGGCATGACCGTGGTGTGCGGCGATTCGCATACCGCCACCCACGGCGCCTTTGCCGCGCTGGCCCATGGGATTGGCACCTCGGAAGTGGAGCACGTGCTGGCTACCCAGTGTTTGCTGGCGCAGAAGATGAAGAACATGCAGGTGCGCGTGGAAGGCGAGCTGGGTCTGGGCGTGACCGCCAAGGACGTGGTGCTGGCCATCATCGGCAAGATTGGTACCGCCGGCGGCACCGGCTATGCCATCGAGTTTGCTGGAAGCGCCATCGAATCGCTCTCCATGGAAGGCCGCATGACCGTGTGCAACATGGCCATCGAAGCGGGTGCCCGAGTGGGGCTGATTGCGGTCGATGACACCACCATCGATTACCTCGCCGAGCGCCCCTTTGCGCCCACCGCCGAGCAGTGGGAAGCCGCCGTGGCCGACTGGCGTCTGCTGGTCTCCGATGCCGATGCCCACTTCGATAAAGTGGTCACCCTGAAGGCTGAAGAGATCGAGCCTCAGGTAAGCTGGGGCACCAGCCCCGAAATGGTCACCGGTATTTCCGGTCAGGTGCCCGACCCCCAGGCCGCCGATGACGAAACCGTTCAGCGCAGCCACTCCCGCGCGCTGGAGTACATGGGCCTGCAGGCCAACCAGAAGATTACCGATATCAAACTGGACAAGGTGTTCATCGGCTCCTGCACCAACTCGCGTATCGAAGACCTGCGTGAAGCCGCCAAGGTGGCCAAGGGCAACAAGGTAGCCGATACCATCAAGCTGGCCATGGTGGTGCCGGGTTCTGGCCTGGTGAAGCGCCAGGCGGAAGCCGAAGGCCTCGACAAGATCTTCATCGAAGCGGGCTTCGAGTGGCGCGAGCCGGGTTGCTCCATGTGTCTGGCCATGAATGCCGACAAGCTGGGCGCTGGCGAGCACTGCGCATCGACCTCCAACCGTAACTTCGAAGGTCGTCAGGGCTACGGCGGGCGTACGCATCTGGTGAGCCCGGCCATGGCCGCTGCGGCCGCCATTGCTGGCCACTTCGTCGATGTCCGTACCTTGCCCGCCAACGATGCCACCCACGCCCAGGAGGCCTGAGCCATGAAAAAGTTCGAACGTTTTGAAGGCATCGTCGCGCCTCTGGACCGTGCCAATGTCGATACCGATTTGATCATTCCGAAGCAGTTCCTGAAGTCCATCAAGCGGACCGGCTTTGGCGTGAACCTGTTCGATGAGCTGCGCTACCTGGATGAAGGCCAACCCGGTCAGGACTGCTCCCAGCGCCCGCTGAATCCTGATTTCGTGCTGAACCAGCCGCGCTTCCAAGGCGCCGAGGTGCTGCTGGCACGGCGTAACTTTGGCTGCGGCAGCTCCCGCGAGCACGCGCCCTGGGCGCTGGAAGATTTTGGCTTCAAGGTAGTGATTGCCCCCAGCTTTGCCGATATCTTCTACAACAACGCGTTCAAGAACGGCATCCTGCTGGTGACACTGGCCGAAGAGCAGGTAGATCGTCTGTTTGCCGAGGTGGATGCCAACGAAGGCTACCAGCTGGACGTCGACCTGGAGCACCAGCGCGTGATCACGCCCAGCGGCGAGATTCTGGAATTCGAGGTCGACGAATTCCGCAAGCACTGCTTGCTGAACGGCCTGGACGATATTGGCATTACCCTGCAAGACGAAGAGGCCATTCGCAGCTTCGAAGCGCAGCATCGTCAGCAGCGCCCGTGGCTGTTCCGTCAGCCCGCGTAAGTCTTCCATTTTTTGTGCTAAGGATTGAGCATGACTCATAAGGTGTTACTGCTGCCCGGTGACGGTATCGGCCCGGAAATTGCCGCCCAGGCGGCGCGTTTGTTGAAAGCCTGCCAGGATGCTGGCCTGGACATCGACGTGGAAGAGGGCCTGGTGGGCGGCTCGGCCTACGACGTACACGGCGAGCCGCTGCCCGCCGCAACGTTGGAAAAAGCCAAGGCTGCCAGCGCGATTTTGCTGGGTGCCGTGGGTGGCCCCAAATGGGACAAGATCGACGACCTCTCCAGGCGTCCTGAGAAGGGCTTGCTGGGCCTGCGCAAGAACCTGGGCCTGTTTGGCAACCTGCGTCCGGCCATGCTTTACCCGCAGCTGGCCAGCGCTTCCAGCTTGAAGCCCGAGCTGGTGGCCGGGCTGGATATCATGATCGTGCGTGAACTCACCGGTGGCATCTACTTCGGCCAGCCCCGGGGTATCGAAGTGCGCGACGGCGAGCGGGTCGGCTTCAATACCTATATCTACTCTGAAAGCGAAATCGAGCGTATTGGTCGTGTCGCCTTCGAGATGGCCCAGAAGCGCGGCAAGAAGCTCTGCTCGGTGGACAAGGCCAACGTGCTGGAAGTGACGATTCTGTGGCGTGAGGTCATGGAGCGGCTGGCACCGGAATACCCGGATGTAGAGCTGTCGCACATGTACGTGGACAACGCCGCCATGCAGCTGGTGCGTGCACCGAAGCAGTTCGATGTGGTGGTCACCGGCAACATGTTTGGCGACATTCTCTCCGATGCCGCCGCCATGCTGACCGGCTCCATCGGCATGTTGCCTTCTGCATCGCTCAACGAGAGCGGGCAGGGCATGTACGAGCCTTGCCACGGCAGCGCGCCGGACATCGCAGGCCAGAACGTCGCCAACCCGCTGGCCATGATGCTCTCGGTGGCCATGATGCTGCGCTACTCGCTCAATGAGCCCACCATGGCCGAGCGCATCGAAGCGGCGGTGGGCAGCGTGCTGGACGACGGCCTGCGCACGGCGGATATCGCTTCCGAAGGCACCCGTCGGGTCTCCACGGTGGAGATGGGCGATGCAGTGCTGGCGGCCTTTGCACAACGCTCAGCCTAAGGCTTGCAAAAAGAGCTTCGCTTCGACTCGTCGCAAAGCAACCAACGTCGGCTGCCCCAAGGGGTGGCCGACGTCGTGTCGGATATTTGTGTATAATACTTATCTCATTCTTGGTTGGAGGACTTCACATGTTGAAAGTCGGTTTCGTGGGATGGCGTGGCATGGTGGGTTCTGTGCTGATGCAGCGCATGCAGGAAGATGGTGATTTCAACGGTATCGAGCCGATTTTTTTCACCACTTCTCAAGTTGGCCAGCCCGGCCCCGACATCGGCGTGGACGTGCCTCCGCTGAAAGATGCGTTTGCACTGGATGACCTGAAAGCGTTGGACGTGATCATCACCTGCCAGGGCGGTGACTACACCAAGAAGGTCTACGGCGACCTGCGCAACGGCGGTTGGCAAGGCTACTGGATCGATGCCGCCAGCACCCTGCGGATGGAAGACGAAGCCACCATCATCCTCGACCCGGTGAACCGTAAGGTCATCGATGCGCAACTGGCGAAAGGTGCCAAAACCTTCGTGGGCGGCAACTGCACCGTCAGCCTGATGCTGATGGGCCTGGGCGGCCTGTTCGAGGCCGATATGGTCGAGTGGATGACCTCCATGACCTATCAGGCGGCGTCCGGCTCCGGTGCTAAGCACATGCGCGAGCTGCTCAACCAGATGGGCCACCTGCGTGATAGCGTGGCCAGCGAATTGGCCGACCCGGCCAGCGCCATTCTGGATATCGACCGCAAGGTCACTGCGGCCATGCGTGGCGGCGACTTCCCCACGGAAAACTTCACTGCGCCGCTGGCGGGCAGCCTGCTGCCGTGGATCGACACCAAGCTGGAGAGCGGCCAGAGCCGCGAAGAGTGGAAAGGCAGCGTCGAGACCAACAAGATTCTGGGACTGCAGAACAACCCGATTCCCATCGATGGCCTTTGCGTGCGTATCGGTGCCATGCGCTCCCACAGCCAGGCGTTCACCATCAAGCTGAAGCAGGATGTGCCGCTGGACGAGATCGAAGAGCGCATTGCCAAGCACAACGAGTGGGTGCGCCTGATTCCCAACGATAAGGACGCCACCGTAGCGGGCCTGACCCCGGCAGCAGCCACGGGCACGCTGCAAGTACCGGTAGGTCGGCTGCGCAAGCTGAACATGGGCGGTGAATACCTCTCGGCCTTCAGCGTGGGCGACCAGCTGCTGTGGGGGGCCGCCGAGCCGCTCAAGCGCATGCTGAAGATCCTGCGCGAGCAGTAATCCAGCGCGGGCCGTCAGGTAAACCAGTGGGAAGCTGTTCGCAGCTTCCCATTTTTTTGCCCGTCAGGCGTGTCGAGGGTGCATTGGCCCAAGCGGCATGTTAAATACGTTATGATAAAAACGAATTAAGTCATTGTGATGGGTGAATGTTTCCGCACAATGTAACGCAGGGAACCGCAGGCAGTAGGGGCCGCAATGAAAAACAAGCTGGCATGGTGGTCATGGCTGCCGCTGGGCGTCGTAAGCCCGTTGGCGTTGGCCGTGGGGCTGGGGCAGGTGACGGTCAACTCACCGCTCCAGGCACCGCTGAATGCCTCCGCACCCATCGTGGATGTCTCCGAGACTGCGCTGGGCGAGATACGGGTGGAGGTCGCTGACGAAGCGGCCTTTACCGCCCGGGGGCTGGAGTGGACCCCGCTGGCGGCCAGCGTGCGCGCCGAGATCGAGCGCCTTCCCGGCGGTGCTCGGGTGGTGCTGCGCACCGATCAGGAGGTGCTGGAACCCTGGCTGGATCTGTTGTTGATCATCAGCGGCCCCGATGGGCGTAGCGCCGAGGCGTTCACACTGCTGTTCGATCTGCCGGAGAGCATCGCCAGTGCGCCGGTGGCGGCACCTGCCAGCCATGTCAGTCCGTCCGCGACGGCTGCACAAGCCCCGCCACAGGCAGTCTCTTCTTCGCCATTGCCATCGCCATCGCCCGCATCCGTGGCCAGTGCGGCCCAGGCGCCTGGCGGAACGGCCTATGTGGCCAGCGGCGATTCATTGTGGGGGGTGGCGGCGCGGGTCAAGCCCGCCGAGGTCAGTGTCCAGCAGATGATACTGGCGCTGGTCGAAGCCAACCCGTCGGCGTTCCCTTCCGGTAACCCGGATGAGCTTCGCGCCGGGCAAACCCTGGTGGTGCCAGGTCGCGAGCAAATCATGGCACGTAGCCCCAGCCAGGCATCCCAGGCGGTGCAGGCCATGCGCCAAACGGCGGCGGCGCCATCGTCAGGCGAGGAGCCGGTGCTGGTCGACGAGGCGCTGGCCGCGAGCGAGCAGTTGCCACAGGGCGCGCCAGAAGGCCCATTGGCCGAGGGTGATGCCGAGGGCGAGACAGAGAGCGAGACAGAGAGCGAGCTGGCAGGGCTGACCCTCAACGACCTGGCAGAACAGCTGCGCGAAAGCCAGGCCATGCTGCAAACCGTCCTCGAAGAGCGTGACCTGATGCAGGCGGAAATGGCTGCGCTGCGTCAGGAGGTGGCCTCGTTGACGGAGGCGCTGCAGGCGTCTCAACAGGAAACCCAGCATGCCCTGGCTGCCGCAGAAGCCATGGCGGCCAGCGCGGGTCAGGCGGCCGGTGCGGGAGCGTCCGGGCCGGGGGTGATCGCACGGCTGGAGGCCTATCAGTGGCCGCTGGCCAGTGCCGCCCTGGCGCTGTTGCTGGGGGCGCTGGTGTGGTCACGCAAACGCCGCGAGCGCCAGTGGGAGGACGTGCCAGCGCCCGCCGCTGCCGTGGAAACGCCCCCACGGCGCGCCGAGCCAGTCATGGAAAGCACCGGCACCGCTGGCGCACCTTTGGCCGAGCCGCCCCTTGCCGAGCCACCGCCTTTCGATATCCCGAAAGCGCCGCCACAGGTAGCCGAGCGCTATGAGCAGGTGTCTGCTGCTGACGAGCCGGTGACCGACGAGCTTGCTGTCCAAACGCCTGTTGCTCAAGCGCCTGGTGAGCATAGCCCCTTGGAGGAAGCTACAGAGCTGTCGACGCCCCAGGCACCTGCGCAACCGGTGCCGGACGATCATCGGGCGCACTGTATCGATTATCATCCGCCCTTGCTGCAGGCTAACGAGTCAGACGCGGCCGAGACCTCCTTGTCAGGAAACGCGCACCCGCCACCGCTGCGCACCCGCTATACCCCTGAAGAGGAGTGGGAAATCGAAGAGGTGGCATTCGAGCCGCGACGTCGGGATAATAGCGACTCTTCCAAATCCTCCAAATGACGTGGCTTGATGACGCTGTTCTACCACTTTGATGAAACACAACCGCTGGCTGGCCGACTGGCCATGGGCGTCGAATATGACGGCACACGTTTTTGTGGCTTTCAGCGCCTGAAGCATGCCGCCTCCGTGCAACAGGCCATCGAAGATGCGCTGGGCAAGGTGGCGGGGGCGCCCGTGCATATCTACGCCAGCGGCCGTACCGATTCCGGTGTGCACGCCACGCGCCAAGTGATTCACTTCGACCCGCCGGTACAGCGCACTGAAAAAGCGTGGATTTTCGGCGCCAATACCAATCTGCCCCGAGACGTGGCGGTGCGTTGGGTGAAGCCGGTATCCGACGATTTTCATTCGCGCCTTGGCGCGTTGGCACGCCGTTACCGCTACCTCTTTCTGAATCAGATCAGCCGCCCGGTCATGGAGCGCCACAACGTCACCTGGTGTCGCGACCCGCTGGATGCCGATGCCATGCATCGTGCGGCCCAGGTGCTGGTGGGCGAGCACGATTTCAGCAGCTTCCGCGCGGCGGGCTGTCAGTCGAAATCTCCCTGGCGCCAGATGCACTTCGTCGAAGTGAAGCGTTACGGCCCGCTGGTGGTGATCGATATCCAGGGCAATGCCTTCCTGCATCACATGATCCGTAACATTGCCGGAGCGCTGGCCAGCGTTGGCCGGGGGGCGCAGGACGAAGGGCATATCGCCCGCCTGCTGGCGATGAAGAATCGCCAGAAGGGCGATGTCACGGCGCCTGCCTGCGGCCTGCATTTCGTCGACTCCCTCTACGACGAACGTTTCGAGATTCCCAGGGAGCCGCTGGGGCCCAATCTACTGGCCTTTACCGGCGAGTGGACTGGCGAGCGGGCGCTGCCGGAGACGCCCAGAGTGGCCGCCCGACGCCAGCTCACCTTTACCCAGCAAGCTAGCCCTGAACAGCAGGAGAGCGCCTCATGACCGCACCTGGTCGCACGCGTATCAAGTTTTGTGGCTTTACTCGCCACGAGGACGTGGCCGAGGCCGTGGTGCTGGGGGTCGATGCGCTGGGGTTCGTCATGTGGCCCAAGAGCGCGCGGGGGATCGACCCTGCCACGTTGGCAGCGCTGGCAGCACCGGTACCGGCTTTTGTGACGCGGGTGGGGCTGTTCGTCAACCCTGACGTGGCGCTGGTGGAGGCGTGTTTGCCGCACCTGGATTTGATCCAGTTCCACGGTGACGAGTCCGCCGACTTCTGCGCCCAGTTCGATCGCCCCTGGATCAAGGCGCTGCGCATGCGTGACGACCTCGACCTGCATCAGGCAGCGCAGCAGTATGCGGCCGCCCAGGCACTGCTGCTGGACGCCTATCGGCCGGGCGTGCCTGGCGGAACCGGAGAAACCTTCGACTGGTCTAGAATCCCCGCAGCCCTGCAAAAACCTGTTATTCTGGCGGGTGGGCTGACGGTCGAGAACATTGCCGCCGCGGTGGCGCAGGTGGCTCCCTATGCGGTTGATGTATCAGGGGGAATCGAAGCCGCCCCAGGCCAAAAGGATGCTCGGCGAATGGCCGACTTCGTGGCTCAGGTCGGGCGGGCCGATCAGCGCTGACGAGGGGCGTAAAACCCTTCTTCCACCTTTATGTATTCATTCATCTTTGCCTTTCTGGCAATCCTGTGAGGTATGCCTGTGACAGTCTCAGCAACTGAAACCAAGTTCAGCGACCTGACCCGAATGCCGGATGCCCGTGGTCACTTTGGCCCCTATGGCGGCCGATTCGTGTCGGAAACCCTGAGTTACGCTCTTGAAGAGCTGGAGCAGGCCTACTTCAGCCTGCGCGACGACCCGGCCTTTCAGGCGGAGTTCGACCGCGACCTGGCGCACTATGTGGGTCGCCCCTCGCCGCTGTATCACGCCGAGCGCTGGTCCAACTCGCTGGGTGGCGCGCAAATCTGGTTGAAGCGCGAAGACCTCAACCACACCGGCGCCCACAAGGTGAACAACACCATCGGTCAGGCGCTGCTGGCCAAGAAGGCCGGCAAGCCTCGGGTCATCGCTGAAACCGGCGCGGGTCAGCACGGTGTGGCCACGGCCACGGTTGCCGCGCGGCTGGGGCTGGAGTGCGATGTCTACATGGGCGCCGCCGATGTCCAGCGCCAGAAGCTGAACGTGTACCGCATGCGGCTGCTGGGCGCTCGGGTCATTCCGGTGGAGTCCGGCACCCGCACGCTCAAGGACGCCATGAACGAGGCGTTGCGTGACTGGGTCACCAACGTGGACAACACCTTCTACATCATCGGTACCGTGGCCGGGCCGCATCCGTACCCGCTGCTGGTGCGCGATTTCAATGCGGTGGTGGGGCGCGAGGCGCGCCGTCAGTCGCTGGAGCAGATCGGCCGCCTGCCGGATGCGCTGGTAGCATGCGTGGGCGGTGGCTCCAATGCCATTGGCCTGTTCTACCCGTTCGTCGAAGATGACGCCGTGGCCATGTACGGTGTCGAGGCAGGGGGCGACGGGGTGGAAACCGGCCGTCACGCCGCGCCGCTGTCTTCCAATGCACCGCGTGGCGTGCTGCACGGCAACCGCACCTACCTGATGTCCGACGAAGCGGGCCAGGTGATGGACACTCACTCCATCTCCGCAGGCCTCGATTATCCTGGCGTTGGCCCCGAGCACGCGCTGTGGAAAGACGCCGGTCGCGTGCAGTACGTGGCCGCCAACGACCAGCAGGTGCTGGAAGCGTTCCGCGAGCTGACCCGCATGGAAGGCATCATGCCTGCGCTGGAGTCTGCCCATGCCTTGGCCCATGCCAAAGTGCTGGCGCCCACCATGCGGCCTGATCAGCATATCGTGGTGAACCTTTCAGGGCGTGGTGACAAGGACATCATGACCGTGGCTAACATCGACGGCATCGAGTTTTAAGGGCTAGCATGAATCGAATCGACCAGCGTTTTTCCGAATTGAAGCAGCAGGGCCGCAAGGCTCTGATCCCTTACATCACCGCCGGGGACCCTGCGCCCCAGTACACGGTAGGCTTCATGCACGCCCTGGTGGATGCCGGGGCCGATGTGATCGAGCTTGGCGTGCCGTTCTCCGACCCGATGGCGGATGGCCCGGTCATCCAGAAGGCCTGCGAGCGGGCTCTGAAACAGGGCACCCGGCTGGTGGACCTGCTGGACATGGTGGCCGAGTTTCGCCAGACCGATACCCAGACCCCCATCGTGCTGATGGGCTACCTGAATCCTATCGAACGCATCGGTTACACGGCCTTTGCCGATAAAGCCGCCAGCGTCGGTGTGGACGGCGTGCTGGTGGTGGACATGCCGCCGGAAGAGGCGGACGAGTTCGGCCCGCTGCTCAAAGCGCGCGGCCTGGCAGCGATTTTCCTGGTTGCGCCTACCACTTCCCATGCCCGTGCCGCTACAATATGCGCCCACGGTGAGGGGTATCTTTACTATGTGTCGCTCAAAGGCGTGACCGGGGCGGCCACATTGAACGCAGCCGATGTCGCTGAACACCTGGCGCCGCTGCGTGACATGACCGATTTGCCGCTGTGCGTTGGGTTCGGTATTCGCGATGGGGTGACGGCCGCCGAGGTGGCGAAAGTCGCCGATGGCGTGATCGTCGGCAGCGCGCTGGTCAACCGCATTGCGGACAGCGTGGATGCCCCTGAAACCATCACCGGACAGTTGAAGAGCGTGTTGGCTGAGATGCGGACCGCCATGGACGCCTGAGTGCGTCCTCTCATCGTCTACACTGAATCTTGAATTGACGACACTCATCAAGCTTGGCTTGACCAAGCGTTGACGTATACGGAAGCCTTTTTGATATGAGCTGGTTAGACAAGATCGTGCCCTCCATGGGGCGTATCCAGCGGAAGGACCGTCGTGCCAGCGTGCCCGATGGCCTCTGGCGTAAATGTCCCAAATGCGAGGCGGTGCTGTACCTGCCGGAGCTGGAAAAGCACCACAGCGTCTGCCCCAAGTGTGACCACCACTTGCGTCTGACCGCCCGCAAGCGCCTTGACTGGTTCCTGGACAAGCAGGGGCGCGAAGAGGTGGGGGCCGAGATCGAGCCCAATGACCGCCTCAAATTCCGCGACTCCAAGAAGTACAAGGACCGCCTGACGGCTGCCCAGAAAGAGACCGGTGAAAAAGACGCGCTGGTTGCCATGCGTGGCGAGCTGGATGGCCTGCCGGTCGTGGCCGTGGCCTTCGAGTTCACCTTCATGGGCGGCTCCATGGGGGCCGTAGTCGGTGAGAAGTTCGTCCGCGCGGCCACCATTGCGCTGGACGAGGGTATTCCGCTGATCTGCTTTGCTGCCTCGGGTGGCGCGCGGATGCAGGAAGCGCTGTTCTCGCTGATGCAGATGGCCAAGACCTCGGCAGCCCTGGAGAAGCTCAAACAGGCGGGTGTCCCCTATATTTCCGTGCTGACCGACCCGGTGTTTGGTGGCGTTTCCGCGTCGCTGGCCATGCTGGGTGACCTGAACATTGCCGAACCCAACGCCCTGATCGGTTTTGCAGGCCCTCGGGTCATCGAGCAGACCGTGCGCGAAACCCTGCCGGAAGGTTTCCAGCGCAGCGAGTTTCTGCTCGAACACGGCACGGTCGACATGATCGTACATCGTCATGACATGCGTGCGCGTGTCGGTGGTGTGCTGCGCAAGCTGACCCATCAGCCCGCCGTGGAAACCAGCGCTGAACCGGTGGTCGAAGGTGAAATCACCGAACCTGTGGTGGAAGAAGCCGCATTGGCGGATGCTGCAGAGAGCAGTGCTCAGGCAGAGCCTGCCCAGCCTGCGAGCGATGACGCGTCGCGCAATGCCTAGCACGTTAGCCGAATGGCTGAATCATCTTGAGACGCTGCACCCGGTAGGCATCGACATGGGCCTGGAGCGGGTGTCGCAGGTGGCCCGGCGTATGGGACTGCTGGACCGCCCCCTGGCTCGCCAGGTGATTACCGTGGCAGGCACCAATGGCAAGGGCTCGACCCTTGCCATGATCGATGCGGTGGCGCGGGCGCATGGCCTGCGCACCGGTACCTACACGTCTCCTCATCTGCTGCGCTATAACGAGCGGGTCACGCTGGAAGGGCGCGAAGCCAGTGACCAAACCCTGGTCGAAGGCTTCATTCAGGTGGAGGATGCTCGCCTGGAAGCGCCCGCCATCAGTCTGACCTACTTCGAGGCGGGCACGCTGTGTGCGCTCTGGTGCCTGGCCAATGCCGAGCTGGATCTGGCGGTATTGGAGGTAGGGCTGGGCGGGCGGCTGGATGCCGTCAACATCATCGATGCCGATGTGGCCATCGTGACTACCATCGCGCAGGATCATGCCAATTTCCTGGGGACCGATCTGGCTCAGATCGGGCGCGAAAAAGCAGGTATCTTTCGCCCCCTGAAACCCGCCGTGCTGGGAAGCTTGACGCTGCCCACGAGCGTGCTGGACACGGCCATTGCGGTGGCTGCGCCCAGCTACGTGCTGGGCGTGGGTTTCAGCCATAGCGCGGGTGACGAGCCGCCAGGCACGCCCTGGTGCTGGCATGGGCTCAACCGTGAAGGGGATACTCTTTCCCTTGACGCGCTGCCAGACCCGGGCTTGCCCATCGACAATGCGGCCACGGCGCTGCAGGCGCTGGCGCTGGCAGGTGTGCCGTTGAAGGTGCGGCCGGTCAGTGAAGCGCTGGCTGGCGTGACGCTGCCGGGGCGCCTGCAGTGGAGCGGGCAGTGGTGCCTGGACGTGGGGCATAATCCGCATGCGGCCAGCTATCTGGCGCGCAGGCTTCCCGCGCCGCCTGCCGGTGGTCGCCAGTGGGGGCTGCTGGGCATGCTCAATGACAAGGATGCCGACGGTGTGATCGAGGCACTGTTGCCGCGTATCCGTGACTGGGTCTGCGTCAGCCTGGAAGGCGAACGTGGCCGCTCGGCCAGCGAGCTTGCCGAGCGTATTACGTCGCTGGGCGGGCGCGTGTATCATTGCGCCGATTCCCCCGAGGCCGGGGCAGAGTGGCTGGCTCAACGGCTGACGCCAGAGGATCGGGTATTGGCAACGGGGTCATTCTTTACCGTGGCAGCGCTACTGGCGATGCCACTGCCTCAAGCATCGCCGCAGGCACGTTAAGCTGGAGGGAGAGGGATATGAAATACGGTAAAACGGAACGCATTAGCGGTCTCGTGATTCTGCTGGCCGTGCTGGCGATCATCGTGCCGTGGTTGATGAGTGACCCGGCTCCCCGGGAGGA
This sequence comes from Halomonas sp. 141, assembly GCF_002810305.1. Classification (NCBI taxonomy): domain Bacteria; kingdom Pseudomonadati; phylum Pseudomonadota; class Gammaproteobacteria; order Oceanospirillales; family Halomonadaceae; genus Halomonas; species Halomonas sp. 141. Next base: position 76,711 of record NZ_PINZ01000009.1, on the reverse strand, counting down.
GCGTCCGCAGCCCACCTTCGTGATCGAACAGCCGGTGAATGTGGTGCGTCAGGACGTTCCTGTGCCCGAGATGCCTGCTTCCATCAACGCGCCGTCTCCCCTCGAGCCGCTGGAGAATGCCGAGGTAGTGGACGAGCCCATCGAGGTTGTGCCGCTGGAACCGCAGACCGAGGCCGTTGCCAGTGCGCCCGCTGAAACGCCTCCGCCAGCGGCACCCGCCGAAGCGCCGCGCAGCGAACCGACGCCCGCTCCCGCCAATGACCCGATTGCCGAGCTGGTGGCCGCCAACCAGAACCGAGGCAGCGGTAGCAGTAGCAGCGGCAGCAGCAATGGTTCTGCTCCCCAGGCGCAGCAGCAGGGCGAATGGGCCGTTCAGGTAGGCAGTTTTGGCGATGCCGCCAATGCCCAGCGAATCAGCGACCAACTCACCAATCAAGGTTTCCGCGTTTTCCAGCGCCCGCGTGACAACAACCTCACCACCGTGCTGGTGGGCCCGTACGGCTCTTCGGAAGATGGCGAGGCGGCGTTGGCGCTGGTGAAAGAGCGCGCCAATGTTCAAGGCCTGCTGGTGCGGGTAAGAGACTGATCATGGCGCTGACATGGATTGATGCCGTTTTTCTGGCCGTGCTGGCGCTATCGATGCTGGCAGGCTTCGTGCGGGGCTTCGTGCGTGAATCACTGGGGCTGGCTGCCTGGCTCGTCGCGCTGATGGTGGCGCGGGTGCTGGCCGAGCCGGTGGCCGAGCTGATGGCCGGCTTCATCGAGAGTTTCGATGCTCGCCTGGTGTTGGCCTTTGCGCTGGTCATCTTTGCGGTGATTCTGCTGTGCGGCATCGTGATACGTATCGTTCACGCCGCCGTGGAGTGGGTGGGCATGGGGCTGTTGAACCGTTTTGCGGGCGCTGCGTTCGGGCTTGCCCGTGGCGTGGTCATCCTGCTGGTGGTGACCGTGCTGATCACCTTGACACCGTTGGCAGACCTTCAGGCATGGCAGGAAGCCTCGCTGCGCCCCACCTTCATTGAGTTGCGGGACTGGGCCGTGAGCCAACTGGACCAGTGGGAGCGTGAGCTGCCGACGCCACCGGCGTCGCTGCGCGATGTCTCGCTCCCCGAATTGCGCGTACCCGTTCAGCAATAGCCGAGCGGTGGATGTCGTGCCGCTGTCTGGCAGCGGCACGAGTAAGTTTGATGATCATACGGGTTTGCACCAGCAAGCCGTGGTTTTAAAGCGAGGTAACTGGAATGTGCGGTATAGTGGGCCTTCTGGCCAAGCAGGCGGTAAATCAGGGAATCTACGATGCCCTGACCGTACTTCAGCATCGGGGCCAGGACGCTGCCGGCATGATGACCTGGAGCGAGGGACGCTTCCTACTGCGCAAGAGTAACGGCCTGGTCCGTGACGTTTTCCATACTCGCCACATGGCGCGCCTGAAAGGCAACCTGGGCATTGGTCACGTGCGCTACCCCACGGCGGGCTCCTCCAGTGAGGCCGAGTCTCAGCCGTTCTACGTCAACTCTCCCTACGGCATTGCGCTGGCCCACAACGGCAACCTGACCAACTCCGAGCAGTTGAAGCAGGAGCTGTTCTCCACGGACCTGCGCCATATCAATACCAGCTCAGACTCCGAAGTGCTGCTCAACGTCTTCGCCCACGAGCTGGGCAAACAAGGCCTTCACCTGGAAGCCGAGGACATCTTCGATGCGGTGCGTCGCGTGCATCGTCGCTGCAAGGGTGGCTACGCGGCCGTGGCGATCATCAACGGGTTCGGTATGGTCGCTTTCCGTGATCCCCACGGCATTCGCCCGGTGGTGTTCGGCACGCGCCAGGACCCCAACGGCCAGGAAGTGATGATCGCTTCCGAGTCGGTGGCGCTGGACGTGGGTGGTTTCGAACTGGAGCGTGACCTGGCGCCGGGTGAGGCCATCTTCGTCGACATGCAGGGCCAGATTCATACCCAGGTATGTGCTGACCGCCCCGAGCTGTATCCGTGTATCTTCGAGCACGTCTATCTGGCGCGCCCCGACTCCATTCTGGATGGTGCTTATGTCTACGGCACGCGCATGCAGATGGGCCGTAAGCTGGGCGACCGTATCATGAGCGAGTGGCCCGACCACGATATCGATGTGGTGATTCCGATTCCGGACACTTCGCGTACCTCGGCACTGGAGATGGCCCAGCACCTTGGCGTCACCTACCGCGAAGGCTTCATGAAGAACCGCTACATTGGCCGTACCTTCATCATGCCAGGGCAGACCCAGCGCAAGAAATCGGTGCGCCAGAAGCTGAATGCCATCGATGTCGAGTTCAAGGGCAAGAACGTACTGCTGGTGGATGACTCCATCGTGCGCGGCACCACCTGCAAGCAGATCATCCAGATGGCCCGGGATGCCGGTGCCCGGAAGGTCTATTTCGCCTCGGCGGCGCCCCCGGTTCGCTACCCCAACGTCTACGGCATCGACATGCCCGCGGCCACCGAGTTGATTGCTCATGGCCGCACGGAAGAGGAAGTCGGCCAGCTGATTGGCGCCGACCGCATCTTCTATCAGGATCTGGAAGACCTGAAGAGCGCCTGCCGCGAGGTCAACCCCGAGATGGAATCCTTCGACTGCTCGGTGTTCGATGGCAACTATGTTACCGGCGATATCGACGAGGCTTACCTGGCGGTACTGGAGGCTAGCCGTAACGATGCGGCCAAGGACAATAGCGCGGGTGACCATGCGCTGGTTGACATGCACAATCAGGACGATGACCTGGACGACTGAGCGCGAATACGCTGGCAACTTTCCTCGGGGGAGTTGCCAGTGGATTGAGCGTTATGGAAGCTGGACGTTTTGGAAAAGAGGGCGCTGCCATGCACGATGATCATCACCAGGAGGAGTGGTCGCTCGAAACGCTCGCCATTCGCGCGGGGCATCACCGCACGTTTGAGCAGGAGCATGCCGAGCCGATTTTTCCCACCTCGAGCTTTGTTTACGAGAGTGCTGCCGAAGCTGCCCGCAAGTTCGGTGGTCAAGAGCCGGGTAACGTCTACTCGCGTTTCACCAATCCGACGGTACACACCTTCGAGCGCCGACTGGCGGCCCTGGAAGGCGGTGAGCGCTGTGTCGCCACCAGCTCTGGCATGGCCGCCATTCTTTCGACGGCCCTGGCACTACTGTCGGCAGGGGATGAGATCGTCGCCTCGCGTTCGCTGTTTGGCTCTACGGTCAGCCTGTTCGACAAGTATCTGGGCAAGTTTGGTATTACCACGCGCTATGTGGAGCTTTCCAATCTGGCAGCCTGGGAAGCCGCGGTAACGCCCGCCACTCGGCTGATGTTCGCCGAAACGCCGTCCAATCCGCTTTCCGAAGTGGCCGATATTCCGGCTCTGGCTGCGTTGGCGAAGCGCAGCGGGGCCTTGCTGGCCATCGATAACTGTTTCCTCACGCCTGCCCTGCAACAGCCGCTGGCGCTGGGGGCCGATCTGGTAATTCACTCGGCCACCAAGTATCTGGATGGCCAAGGGCGCGCCGTGGGTGGCGCGGTGGTAGGGCGTCATGACCTGCTGGAAGAGGTGTATGGCGTCGTGCGGACCTGCGGCCCCTGCCTGAGTCCGTTCAACGCATGGATCTTCACCAAGGGGCTCGAGACCCTATCGCTACGCATGAAAGCCCACTGCGAGAACGCCTTGAGCCTGGCCCGCTGGCTCGACCAGCACCCCGCCGTCAATCGGGTGTATTACAGCGGTCTGGAAGCACATCCTCAGCACGCGTTGGCCAAGCGCCAGCAGCAGGGCTTTGGGGCCGTGCTGGGGTTCGAGGTGCTGGGTGGGCAAGAGGGCGCCTGGCAGGTGATCGACGCCACGCGCATGCTGTCGATTACCGGCAATCTGGGCGATGTCAAAACCACCATCACTCACCCGGCCACCACGACCCACGGGCGCCTTTCCGAGGAACAAAAGGCCGCCGCAGGGATTGCGCCGGGGCTGATTCGGGTAGCCGTCGGGCTTGAAAGTCAGGCGGATATCCAGCGTGACCTGGCCCGTGGCCTGGATGCGCTGGCTGCTCGTTGAAGTACGATATTGTGACGACTGACCGGCCATTAGGCCGGTTTTTTTATTGGCGATACACGCCAACGTTTCATAAAGTGACATGGTGTGGCCATGATGAAACGGTTTTTCCGAACGATGCGTTCTGCTTTTTTCAGCAGTGTTTTGCCATTCGAAAGGTTATGATTTTTATAACAAACGAAGCATGCTGCGGGGCAGTATGCAGCCGTCAATGGGGAATCAAGGATGTGGCGTAATACACGCAGCGGCTGGGGGCTGGTCAGTATCGCGTTTCATTGGCTGAGCGCTCTGACCATTATTGGCTTGTTCGCGCTTGGCTGGTGGATGACCGGGTTGGGTTATTACGACCCCTGGTACAATCAGGCGCCCTGGATACACCGCTCGGTGGGCGTGTTGCTGCTCATCGCCACCTTCGGTCGATTGGCCTGGCGCATGATACAGCCCAGCCCGGCTGCAGAGGGTGGTCGGTTCGAGCGTCTGGCAGCTCACCTTGGCCACATAGCCCTTTACGTTTTGATGCTGATGGTACTGTTCAGCGGCTACCTGATTTCGACCGCCAATGGCCGTTCCATCAGTGTATTTGGTTGGTTCGATGCGCCCGCCATCGTGCATGGCTTGCCCAATCAGGCCAGCGTGGCGGGAGACATCCACTGGTACAGCGCGCTGGTGCTCATGGTATTGGCAGGTGGGCATGCACTGGTGGCACTGGTTCACCACTGGCGCTTGGGGCACGATACGCTGCGCCGCATGATCAACCCGCGCCATGGGCAGCCAAATCGTCATGGCCAGCCAAAGATTTGAACCCTGTTCTACTCACCGCGGACTCATGATGGATCCGCACTCTTGACCAAGGAAAGCGAGGAGATAGCAATGTTGAAGAAGACAGCGATTGCCACGGCACTGGCCGCAGCGGCTCTGGTTCCCCTGAGCCAGGCGCAGGCGGCTGACTATCAGATCGATATCGAAGGCCAGCACGCGTTCGTGCAGTTCAAGATCAACCATCTGGGCTTCTCTTACATTCTGGGCAGCTTCGAGACCTTCGATGGCCAGTTCCATTACGATGCCGACGACCTGGACGCGTCTTCCGTCTCCATGGAAGTGCAGGTCAACAGCCTGACCACCAACCATGCCGAGCGTGATCGTCATATTCTGAGCGCTGACTTCCTCAACGCCAGCGAATTCCCCACGGCGACCTTTACGTCCACTGGTTTCGAAGCCACGGGTGACAACGAAGGCGTGGTGACCGGCGAGCTGACGCTGCATGGCGAAACTCAGGAAATCGAAATGCCGGTAACCCTGATGGGCGAAGGCGAAGACCCCTGGGGTAACTACCGCGCCGGTTTCGAAGGCAGCACCATGCTGACGCTGAGTGACTTCGGCATCGACATGAGCGACTTCCCGGAAGCCATGCACGAGCTGGAGCTGTACGTTACCTTCGAAGGCATCCGCCAGTAAGCGATGCCCGATGAAAGCGCTGCCACCCTCACGGGTGGTGGCGTTTTTTGCGTTTTAGGGCACCCGTCAACCGAGCAATACACCAAGGAGGCCGCCGTTGGCAGCCGCTATGCAACAACGTGAGTTGGCCATCACCCTATGGCGCCAAACCTGGCCCATGGCCATTGGCGTTCTGGCGCTGCTGGGGTTTCAGCTGGTCGACAGCGCTTTCATCGCGCGACTGGGCACGGCCCCGCTGGCCGCGCAGTCGTTCACTTTTCCGCTGTCGTTTTTGATCATTGGTATTCAGGTGGGGATGGGCATTGCCATTGCGGCGCTCATCTCCCGTGCCTTGGGGGCCGGTGAGCAGGCCAGAGCCAAGCGCTGGAGTAGCCTGGTGCTGGTAGCCAGTGGTGCGGTCATCGGTGTGCTGGCCGTGGTGCTTTGGGCGTTGCAGGAGCCCTTGTTCAGCCTGCTGGGGGCTGACCAGCGTGCGCTGGGGCACATTCGAGCCTACTGGGCGCCGCAGCTGTTCGCTGCCTGGCTGGGCGCCTTGCTCTATTTCATCTACAGCGTGTTTCGGGCCCACGGCGATACTCGGTTGCCCGGCAAGATGATGGTGGTCAGCAGCCTGGTGAACCTGGTGCTGGACCCGCTGTTCATTTTTGGCCTAGGCCCCTGGGAGGGGTGGGGGTTGCCGGGGGCTGCCTGGGCCACGGCCATCGCCTTTGCCGTGGGCTTATGGTTTACCAGCCGTAAGCTGTATCGCCGTGGGTGGGCGACGATGGACGCGCTGTGGCCAGAGGCCAAACGCTCCTGGCGTCCTTTCACCGGCATTGCCGCGCCAGCCATGGTCAGCCAGCTGATGCCGCCGCTGGCCGCCATGCTGGCGATTGCGGCGGTGGCCGGTCTTGGCGATACCCAGGTCGCGGCCTGGGGGTTGGCCAGCCGGTTGGAAACCCTCTCGCTGATGGTGATTCTTGCCATGACCATGTCGCTGCCTCCCTGGTTGGGGCGCTGCTATGGGGCTGGAGACTGGGAGCAGATCCACCGTTTGTTGCGCCTGGCGCTGACCGTGGCCGTGGCCTGGCAGTTGGCGTTAGGCGTGTTGTTGGCGCTGGCTTCACCCTGGGTGGCCATGGCGCTGGCCGGTAATCCGGAAGTGCAGAGCGAGCTGGCGCTGCTGATACGTTTTCTACTGCCCAGCTATGCGGCGCTGGGCGTGTGCATGCTGGTGGTCTCGGCGGGCAATGCGCTGGGCTGGCCGCTGCGGGCCATGCTGCTCTCCAGTGCGCGGCTGTTCGTTTGCTACCTGCCGTGCCTTTGGGTGGGGGCTCAGCTGTTTGGCTGGACGGGCTTGGCTGCCGGTGCTGCGGTGGGGAATGTGTTGGCAGGCCTGATGGCCTGGGGGGTGCTGCGGCGGATTCTCTCCCGCCCGCATCGGCGGGCGGGAGCGTCATGACCCTACGACAGGTTCAGTGCAGGCGGCGTGATTCCTGAAACGAGAAGTACAGGAACAGCAGCGCCATGGCGAGGTAGCCCATGACGAAGTCGGGGGCCGCATTGAAGGCCAGCTGCGGTGCATGCATCAGGCCAACGAATGAAAAGCCCGCCGCGATGGCGGCAAAGGCCGCTGCCCGGCGGAACTGATGGTCGATCACCGACACGGTCATGGCGCCCAGCAGGATGGCCATGAACATGGCGCCTTGCCCCAGCACGACGATGGCGCTGGAGATGTCGCTGACCACCTCACCGGCTCCCCGGTTGAAGCGCGTCATCACATAATTGGCGAAGTAGGGCAGCATCGCCAGGGCGATGGCTGGGTAGTAGCGGGTATCGTTGGCCTGGAACGCAGTGGCGATCATGGACATTCCCACGAACACCAGAATAGGCGCCACGACGGAGACCGGGATGATGGCCGCCAGGGCAGCAATCAGGCCGAACATGGTGGCCAGCGCGTAGACGGCGCCGTTCAGCAGGCTGTAGCCGCGCCCTGCGCCCATCCATTTGGCGCCCACCGTGGCAATGTAGACCGTGGTAGGAAACACGCCCCCAAACAGCGCCCCGATCATGGTGCCCGCGCCATCCACGGCCTGGCACTCCCGCACATCGTACTTGTCGCCTGCGGCTTCCATGGCCTCGACGTTGTTCATGGTTTCGATGGCGTTGTACAGGGTAATGGGTAGCACCACGGTCAGGACGGCCAGCATGCCGGTGAACAGCAGGCCCAGCCCTTCGAACCAGGCGAGATTGGGCAGCAAGGGGTAGAACCCCAAGTGGGTGAAGGCATCGCTGAAGCGCTCGGTGCCTGCATCGCCAATCAGGTAGGCCATGGTCGTCCCGATGACGATGGCAAACAGCGAGGTGGGGAGCTTGAAGGGCATGCTCACCCTAGCGACCAGGCCCACGATGATGATCCCCAGCACCAGCAGGCCAATGACCGGCATTTCCAGCGTCTTGAACAGCATTTCACCGGCGATGAAGGTCAGCGCAACGCCTGCCACGGCACCCAGCATGGCGGCTCGGGGCAGGTGATACTGTACCCAGCGGCCCACGACGCTGATCAGCGCTTCGATGGCTCCGCTGATGAAGCAGGCAGCTACGGCGACTTTCCAGGCGAGTTCGGCATCGCCGGTCAGCTGTTTGGCGGGCAGCAGCACCCCGAACAGGAAGACGAACATCACCGGCGTGGAAATACCGTAGGAGAGCGCCGTGACGTCGCTGCGGTTCTCCTTGCGCGCCAGGCGAGCGGCGCTCCAGGCGTAGTAGAAGTTGCCCACCATGACGGCGACCGCCGCCCCTGGCAGCACCTGCCCATACACGATGGAGGCAGGGAAACCCATGCCCAGCATGGTAATGGCGATAATGACGAAATTGGCGATGTTGTTCTGAAACAGCGCAAAGAAAGCGTCGGTATCTTCTTTTTTGTACCAGGGGTAGGGAGTGCTGGCAGCCGCCATGTTGTGCCTCTCGGTTATGGTGTGTTGTATACAAGGCTACGCTGAGTGTGCCGAATGTTTGACTAATCGGTCAAGCGTTGCGTTGTCACGGACGCCGCGCGGGCGCCCCAGGCTCTGGCGGCGAAGGCGCAATTGTACACATCATTGTTCAAGAGGTTGATCTTTCGAAACAAAAACGCCCGGGCCAAGGCCCGGGCGTGATACGTCAGTGCGTGAGATCAGTCGTTGACTGCCGCGATGGCCTTGGCCAGGTAGGGGAGATTCTCGTGGGAGAAACCTGCCACGTTGGCACGGCCCGAGCGCACCATGTAGATGCCGAACTCGTCACGCAGGCGGTCTACCTGTTCCGGAGTCAGGCCCGTGTAGGAGAACATGCCGCGCTGCTCGGCCACGCAAGCGTATTTTTCCGCCAAGCCGTAAGGCTTCAGCGCTTCGACGAAATCGCGACGCAAAGTGTTGATGCGGTCGCGCATTTCCGTCAGCTCTTCACGCCACAGGGCGGATAGCTCGGCATCGTGGAGGATTTCGCTGACGATGGCGCCGCCGTGGGCGGGCGGGTTGGAGTAGTTTTCCCGGGCAACGATGGCCGCCTGGGAGCGAACGTTCTCCATCTGCTCGGCGTTCTTGGCCACCAGAATCAGGCAGCCAGTGCGCTCGCAGTAGATGCCGAAGTTCTTGGAGCATGAGCTGGTGATGATCACTTCATCCAGGTTTTCAGCCAGCAAACGAACGCCGTAGGCGTCTTCGTCCAGACCTTCACCGAAGCCCTGGTAGGCGAAGTCGATCAGCGGCAGCAGCTTGCGCTCTTGCAGAACGGCCATGACTTCCTGCCACTGCGCTTGAGAAAGATCGAAGCCGGTGGGGTTGTGGCAGCAGGCATGCAGCACGACCACGTCGCCTTCGGGGATCTGCTTGAGGGCTGCCAACATGCCCGCGAAATCCAGACGGTTCTCGGCATCGACGTAAGGGTATTTGTGCAGTGCAATGCCTGCCGCGGTGAAGATGCCGTGGTGGTTGGGCCAGGTGGGGTCGCTGACCCAGATGCCCTTGCCCGGTAGCTGGTTGGCGATGAAGTCTGCCGCCAGGCGCAGGGCACCCGTGCCACCCGGTGACTGCGTGGCGCTGGCACGCTTGGCTTCCAGTACCGGTGAGTCGGCACCCAGTACCATGGGCAGCACGGCATCGCCATAAGCGGGGGCACCGTGGGAGCCAATGTAGGTTTTGGTGGTTTCATTCTTGAGCAGGCGAGCTTCTGCTTCCTTGACCGCGCGCATGACCGGGGTATTGCCCGCTGCGTCACGATACACACCGACACCAAGGTCCACTTTCTGCGGATTGGTGTCTTTCTTGAAAGCTTCGATCAACCCGAGAATGGCGTCTCCAGGGACTCGCTCAATTTGCTCAAACATTTATTCGACTACCTCGTCGGTTCTGGCGGCAAGAATGAAATCATTGAGATGCAGGCCGCGCAGGGTATGCGTCCACCAGGTCACGGTGGTGCGCCCCCACTCGGTCACAATGACCGGATGATGCCCAGCCTGCTCGGCGACCTCACCGACCCGTTGGGTAAATGTCAACGCATCGGCGAAATCACGAAACGCAAAGCGTCTCGTCAACTTCATGATGCCATCGTGTTCGATAATCTGCCACTCTGGAAGTGTGGCCAGATGGGGTTGGCATGCCTCATGAGCGAGCGGCATGGCATCTGACGACACGGGCTGGAAGGCAGTGCGAGCGAGGCTTTGCATGGTCGGTCTCCGGGCGCGATCAGTATAGCGTCAGGGTAGAAGACGCACGCAGTCCCGGCCAACCTCCTTGGCACGATAGAGTGCCTGATCCGCGCGCTCCATCAGGCTGGTCAGGGGTTCGCCGCAACGGTACTCCGCCACGCCGATGCTCAGCGTGACGCTGGCTTGGCCAATGCCGAAATCGTGTTCGGCGATGGTTTTGCGCAGGCGGTCGGCAAGCGCATGGCATTGCTGCAGCGAGGTAAGCGGCAACAGTACCATGAACTCTTCACCTCCCAGGCGGGCCACGATGTCTTCACAGCGCAGCAGCGACGTGGTCAATGTGGCCAGCTGTTTGAGTACCTTGTCGCCCTGCAGGTGCCCCCAGGCGTCATTGAGCTGCTTGAAGTGATCGATATCGATCATCATCACCGATAGAGGAGAGCCATGGCGCGTGCTCAGGGAGCTCAAATGGGTCAGTTGCAGCATCAACTTGCGCCGATTGGCGAGGCCGGTCAGCGGGTCGGTGTCGCACAGTCGGCGCAGGCGCTGCTCTTCCAGCACCTGCTCGGTGATGTCCATCATGATGCCACTCCAGCGCACCCCGTTGGTCAAGGGCTCCGGGGTGGCACTGACCGCAATCCAGCGCGGGTTGTCCTCGGGAAAGGGCAGCTGAAAGCGGGTGGTCAGCGGCAGCATCCAGCGTGCCGAGCGCTCGATGGCTGACATGATTCTGGGGTAGTCGCTGCCGGTGAGTTGCTCCAGCAAGGGCTGGGCATCTTCAGCAAGCTGATGCTTGTCGATATACGCAAGCGCCATGCCGCCGCCTTCCATATAGGGAAAGCACATGTGCCCGCTATGGGCACGATAAAATCGAAAAATGACCCCGGGAATACTGCTGATCAACTCTTCCGAGCCAACGGTGCCGGGATTTGCAGTAACGGGTGCCTCATTCACGGGCATGCGTGAATCTCCAGACAATAGGCCTATTATAAGTTAGCCGTAAAGATTAGCCCTAAAAAGGTAAATGGGATGTAAGCCATTGCTGACAAATTGTCTTTTATTGATAATTTTTTGGAATTAAAAAAATATTTTTAATTCTATATTTTGTGATTTTGCGTTGTCTGGCCTGTGCAGCATGAGCAATTCGGTTTAAAATTACTTTTTTGTATATAAATCATTATTTTTATTACTTTGGTGGCGGTTTTGGGCACGCAGCCAATACATGAAGGGGGGATGACGACCATGGTAGCCACGAGCTCCCAGCCAAGTGCTGGTCGTGTCAGTCTGGTAGGCGCAGGGCCTGGCGACCCGGACTTACTGACATTGAAAGCTTACCGGCGGCTCAAGAGCGCCGAGGTGGTGCTTTATGATCGTTTGGTGAGTGATGAAATCATCGCGCTGCTACCCTCGGAAGCGGCGCGCTACTATGTGGGCAAGGCGCGTTCATCCCACAGTGTTCCCCAGGAGGGGATCAATCAAGCGCTGGTGGATTGGGCCCGACAGGGCAAACAGGTGGTTCGACTGAAGGGTGGCGACCCTTTCATCTTTGGTCGCGGTGGCGAGGAGCTCGAAACCCTGGTGGCAGCGGGCATCGAGGTAGAGGTCGTGCCCGGTATTACGGCGGCATCTGGCTGCGCTGCCTATGCCGGCATACCGCTGACCCATCGTGATCATGCGCAATCCGTGCGTTTCGTGACCGGGCATTTGCAGCAGGGCGAGTTTAACCTCGATTGGCCTACCCTGGCACAGCCTGGCCAGACCCTGGTGTTCTATATGGGGTTGAGTAATTTGACGTCGATTTGCGAGGGGTTGATGGCCCATGGTCTAGCGCCAGAAACGCCGCTGGCGCTGATCGAGCAAGGTACCACGCGTCAGCAGCAGACCCACACGGGTACGCTGGGGCATCTGCCCAAGGCTTTTCTGCAAGGCGCTATCCAACCGCCCACGCTGTTGATCGTGGGAAGCGTGGTGACACTGCATGCGCAGCTGTCGTGGTTCGAGGCGGAGCAGGGGAGCGCTCAGGGGTTTGGCGAAGATAGCCATTTTTGTAAAGCGCAGCGGCCATAACGTGATTGTCATGCGCGTAGAAAACAAGAGAAAGCGCGCTATCCCGGTGGACGGCTGGCGATATGCGGGTGGCTGTGTATGCTGATAGGGACTACTTTTAGAAACGATCGTTGATGGTAACGAACGTTTTGTCACTCACGTTGCTATTACCAGCAGCCAAGCGAAGAGAGGGATGCAGCATGTCAGAAGCAAACCACCCAGAGCCGCAAACACCTGCTGGCAAGCCCGATATGAAGACGCTGTTTCAGGATAACCGCGTCAAGGGGATTGCCGGTATCGCGGCCATTGCGGTGATATGGGCCATCATGGCGCAGTCCAATGCAGGCACCCATCGTGATCGCGTCGAGCGGCTGGAAGGTCAGCTGAATAGTGTCGAGCAGGAAAATGCCCAGCTGAGCCAGCGTCTGGCTGAGGTCGAAGAAGCCGAAGCAGACCTGACGGCCATGCGCGAAGAAATAGCCCTGTTGGCGCAACAGCAGGAGGAAGCGGCCGAGACGCTGGCTTCCGCCCAGGGCGAGGTAAGTACCGTGCAGTCGCGTCTGGAAGAGCTGGAGTCCCAGGTCAACGAGGCCAGCGAGCGCCTGGCCGAGCTGGAAGAGCAGATTGCCAGCCAGCAGAGCGAGCTGGAGTCGCTGCAGGAGGAGCGTGATAGCGTGATCAGCGAGCGCGATGCGATGCAGTCCGAGATCGAGTCCATGACCCAGCTGCGCGAAGAGGAAGAAGAGAGCCTGAGCCAGGTGCGCAGTGAAATGGATGATCTGATGGTGGCGCTGGACATCGGACGCGAAGAAGTCGCCAACGTCGAGCGCGATATCGAGACTCGCGAAGAGCAGTTGGAGCGGCTGGAAACCCAGCTACGTGAATGGCGTGAAGAGCTGGCCGCGCTAGGCGACCGCCTGCACGTGGATGACGCCGCCAACGATGAGGTGCCTGACCTGTCAGGTGATCAAGAGAGCGAGGGCGACGACGCTGACGCTGACGATACGCAAGCGCAGTAAACGGAGTTCCGATGGCTGAGGCCATCGTGTTCTTCCAAGAGCGGGCACGGGGCTTCCCATGCCCGCTTTTGTTTTTGTCGGTTTAGAAATGGGCGGTGGAGGAGTATCATTCCCGCCAGACCATGCAGGTATTCAACAACGGGAGAGCCATTGATGGATGGTGTGAAACATATCGTGGCCGTGGCCTCGGGCAAGGGCGGTGTCGGCAAATCGACCGTGACCGTGAATCTGGCGCTGGCATTGGCGGCTCAGGGCTATCGCGTAGGCGTGCTGGACGCTGATATCTATGGCCCCAGTCAGGCGCAGATGCTGGGCGTCAAGGAAGGGGTGCGCCCTCAGGCCGGGGAGAACAACACGTTTCTGCCGCTGGAAGCGCACGGTATCCAGGCCATGTCGATGGCGTTCATGGTCAATACCCGAGATGCCATGGTATGGCGTGGCCCCATGGTCGTGGGGGCGTTCCAGCAGATGCTCAACCAGACCCAGTGGGACAACCTGGACTTCCTGCTGATCGACATGCCGCCCGGTACCGGCGACATCCAGTTGACGCTGGCGCAGAAAGTGGCCGTATCGGGTGCCGTGATCGTGACGACGCCTCAAGACATCGCACTGCTGGATGCTCGCAAGGGCATCGAAATGTTCCGCAAGGTCAATGTGCCTGTGCTGGGGGTAGTCGAGAACATGAGCCTGTACCACTGCGAACAGTGCGGCCATGAAGCGGCGATCTTTGGCACCGGTGGTGGCGAGCGCATTGCCGAAGAGTACGACACGACGGTGCTGGGTCGGCTGCCGCTGACGCTGTCGATCCGTGAATTGGCCGACTCCGGGCGCCCCAGCGTGGTTGCCGAGCCGGAGAGTTCCGTGAGCCAAACGTTTGCCGAGATTGCCCGTCAGGTGGCGCAGTCCGTCAACGCCCATCAATCCGGTGGCCCGACGATTTCCTTTAGCGAGTGATGAAGTAACCGATGAGCATTAAATCAGACAAGTGGATCCGCCGTATGGCGCAGAGCGATGCCATGATCGAGCCCTTCGAAACCGAGCAGGTGCGCTACGTCAACGATCAGCGGGTGATCTCCTACGGCACGTCCAGCTACGGATACGATGTGCGCTGTGCCGATGAGTTCAAGGTGTTTACCAATATCCACTCGGCGATTGTCGATCCCAAGTCGTTCGATGACAAAAGCTTCGTCGATGTAAAAGGGGACGTGTGCATCATCCCGCCCAACTCGTTCGCGCTGGCGCGCACGGTGGAGTACTTCCGTATTCCGCGTAACGTGCTGACCATTTGTCTGGGTAAATCGACCTACGCGCGCTGCGGCATCATCGTCAACGTGACGCCGCTGGAGCCGGAGTGGGAAGGCCACGTGACGCTGGAGTTTTCCAACACGACCAACCTGCCTGCCAAGATCTATGCCCATGAAGGCGTTGCCCAGATGCTGTTCCTCGAATCCGACGAGGTCTGCGAAACCTCGTACAAGGATCGCGGCGGCAAGTACATGGGTCAGCGTGGGGTAACCTTGCCCAGAACGTGATTGGGAAGGCCTGATCGATCAGCCATTGTCAGATGGCAAGAGAAAAACGCCCTGATGCAGTCATGCATCAGGGCGTTTTGAGTTGGATGCCACGATGGGTCAGGCGTCGTTGGCTTCTTCGTCCAGTTCTTCGGCGGCATCCGCATGGGAAAGACGCATGCCATGGGGCGGTAACAGGTGGCCGTCCATGCGTGCGCCTTCGGCGGTGTACTGCAAGCGTCCTTCAAGGAACCAGTGAACGGCAATCGGGAAGATCAGGTGTTCACGGGCATGGACCTTCTCCTTGAGGGTCTCGACGCTGTCGTCGGCGGTGACGGCGAGCTCGGCTTGCAAGACCACCGGCCCTCCGTCCAGCTCTTCGGTGACGAAATGCACGCTGCAACCATGCTGGGCAACGCCATCGGCCAAGGCTCTGGCGTGGGTGTTGAGGCCCTGGTAGGCAGGCAGCAGCGACGGGTGAATGTTGAGCATTCTGCCCAGGAAGCGCTGTACGAAGCGTGGCGTCAGAATCCGCATGAAGCCCGCCAGAACGATGAGATCCGGCTCATGGCGTTCGATCACTTTGATCAGCGCGCCGTCGTAGGCGTCGCGACTATCGTATTCACGGTGGGGCAGAGCCACCGCTTCGATACCCGCTTCGTGGGCGCGCTTCAGACCGTAAGCGTCCGGCTCGTTGGAGATGACCGCGACGATCTCGCCGCCCAGACGGTCGTGCTGCTGGGCATCGATCAAGGCCTGCAGGTTGCTGCCGCTGCCGGAGATCAACACCACCACACGGCGCGCTCCCACGGGGTCCGGGGTCAGGTCGTTGAGGGTGTCCGTGCTGTACTCGGTACTGCTCATGCCTGCGGGCCTGCCTTGAGGTTGTTCAGTACCACAGCCTCGTCCTCGCGTGCCACGATGTGACCAATCTGGTACACGGTTTCACCTTGAGCCTGCAAGTGAGCCTTGGCGGCTTCCGCCTGGCTCGCAGGCACTACCACCACCATGCCGATGCCGCAGTTCAGCACGCGGTGCATTTCGGTTTCGTTGACGTTGCCCTTGGCTTGCAGCCAGTTGAATACTTCCGGGCGCTGCCAGGTGGTCAGGTCGATCTGTGCCGCCAGGTGGTCGGGCAGCACGCGGGGAATGTTTTCCAACAGGCCGCCGCCGGTGATGTGCGACAGCGCATGCACCGCCAGCTCCGTTTCACGCATCATCGAGAGCAGCGATTTCACATAGATGCGCGTGGGGGCCATCAGTGCCTCGCTCAGCGGCTTGCCGTCCACCTGCTCTTCCAGCGACGCCTGGCTGACTTCGAGGATCTTGCGAATCAGGGAGTAGCCGTTGGAGTGAGGGCCGGAAGAGGCGAGGCCCAGCAGCACGTCGCCTTCGGCAACCTTGCTGCCGTCCAGGATCTCCTCTTTCTCCACGACGCCAACGCAGAAGCCGGCCAGGTCGTAGTCGTTGCCTTCGTACATGCCGGGCATCTCGGCGGTTTCGCCGCCCACCAGGGCACAGCCGGCCAGTTCGCAGCCTGCACCAATGCCGGTGACCACGTCGGCGGCGATATCCACGTCCAGCTTGCCCGTGGCATAGTAGTCGAGAAACAGCAGCGGCTCGGCACCGGCCACGATCAAGTCATTGACGCACATGGCTACCAGGTCGATCCCAATAGTGTCATGCTTGCCCAGGTCCATGGCCAGACGCAGCTTGGTGCCTACGCCGTCGGTACCAGAGACCAGTACCGGTTGACGGTAACCCGCAGGCAGCTCGCACAGGGCGCCGAAACCGCCGAGGCCGCCCATGACCTCCGGGCGTGACGTGCGCTTGGCCACATGCTTGATGCGGTCCACCAGGGCATTGCCTGCATCAATATCGACGCCTGCGTCCTTGTAGCTGAGAGAGGGAGTCGACTGGGAAGAGGAGGTCTCGGTCATGACGGGTCCTGTGAAGCCTATGCAAAGCGATTGTGCTGGCAAATTGCCAGTGCCGGAGCGATAACAGCCTGCGATTGTATCACTGCGCGACGTAAGTCGCACCGATGGACACGTTATCAGATGCGTGCTGGCCAGGTTTTGTTACTATTCATTGCTTGACGCTGACCGTTTATCCGGGAAGGAGAGAGTGAAATGCGACATTCGTGGTGGGGCATCCTGTTTTTGGTGGCCCTGGTTGGCGTTGTGTATTTGCTGGATGCCGTCTTGATGCCCTTCATTGCCGGACTGATTCTGGCGTACCTGGCAGACCCGTTGACCAACTATTTTCAGCGGCTGGGTCTCAAGCGGGTGTGGGCGGTCAGTAGCGTATTCCTCATTTTATTGCTGGTGCTGGCCATCAGTCTGTTGATTCTGATTCCGCTGGTCATCCAGCAGATCAAGCAGCTTGGGGAGATGGTGCCGGGGGTGTTCGACTGGGTGGAAAACTACCTGGCCCCGCAGGTGCAGGAGTGGACGGGGTATGACCTGCGTTCCGAACTGGACAATGTTCAGGAGACCCTGGCTGAAAATTGGCGCGATGCCGGTAGCTACCTGGCCCAGGCGCTTGGTCAGATCGGCCGTTCGGGCATGGCGTTTGCCACGTGGGTGACCTACGTGGCGTTGATCCCGGTGGTCACCTTTTACCTGTTGCTCGACTGGAACCGGTTGCTGAACAATCTGATCGACTTGATTCCACGCCACTGGGTCGATGACGCCACTCGGTTGGCCAAGCGCTGCGACGAGGTGTTGGCGGCTTTCCTGCGGGGGCAGTTGCTGGTCATGCTGTGCCTGGGCATTATTTATGCGGTGGGTCTGACCCTGATGGGGCTGAATTTTGGCCTGTTGATCGGTGTCATTTCTGGCCTGGTGAGCATCGTCCCCTTTCTGGGGTTCATCGTTGGGCTCAGCAGTGCCTTGGTGGTGGCATTGTTCCAGTTCGACAGCTGGTGGGCGCTGTTGGGAGTGCTGGGGGTATTCAGCCTGGGGCAAGTCATCGAAAGTGTCGTGCTGCAGCCCAAATTGCTGGGTGACAAGATTGGCTTGCACCCGGTGGCGGTCATTTTTGCGGTACTCGCGGGGGGCAATCTGTTTGGCCTGACCGGGGTGCTTCTGGCCTTGCCGGCGGCCTCGGTCATCATGGTGCTGCTCAAGGAAGTCAAAGAGCGTTACCAGAACAGTGCCTTGTATGATGAGACGCTGGAGTCGACGTTACCGCCGCACGAACTGGGTCTCCAGGACAAAAGGGAGTCTTCATGAGCCGATTGCCGGCACAGTTACCGCTCGGGGTGGGGTTGCGTGATGACGCAACGCTGGACAATTACTATCCCTCGAGCGGTAATGCAGCTCTGGTGCAGCATCTGACGCAACAGCTGTCGCCAGACGCCGAGCCGTTCATCTATCTTTGGGGCGCGCCGGGCAGCGGCCGTAGTCATCTTTTGCAGGCGGCCTGCCACGCGGCGTCGGATCAGGACAAGCGTGCCCTTTACCTGCCGTTGGCCGACCTGGGCCATTTCCCACCGCTGATGCTGGAGGATATCGAGCGCCTTGACCTGGTGGCCATCGACGACCTCGAATACGTCATCGGGCGCAAGCGTTGGGAAGAGGCGTTGTTCCATGCGTTCAATCGCTTGCGAGATGCTGGCAAAGCGCTCTTGATCGCCGCCAATGCGCCGCCCAGGCGGCTGGACGTCGTGCTACCGGACCTGGCCTCACGGTTGACCTGGGGGGTGACGTTTCATCTTCACCCGCTGGATGACCAGGAGCGCCTGGCCGCCTTGAAGCTGCGGGCTCGGGTCAGGGGAATGGAGTTACCCGACGACGTGGGGCGGTATATCCTGCATCGCGGCCCCCGAGAGCTTGGCGAGCTGTGTCGGGCGCTGGAGACCCTGGATCAGGCGTCGCTGTCGGCCAAGCGCAAGCTGACCATCCCTTTCGTGAAAGGCGCACTCAACTGGTAGACATCATTGGCAGGCGCCATGAAAAAGCCCCGAGCACAGCGTGCTCGGGGCTTTTTACGTTGGGCTGGCCTCACTCACGTGCCACCAGCCTGGCGTTTGATCAGGCGCTCTTGCTCATTTTGCTGGCGGCTGCCTGAGCCTGCTTGACGTTTTCTTCGGTCAGCTTCTGGCTTTTCTGCAGGAAATCCTGCTGCAGCGATACCACCTTGTCAGCGTCGCCCTTGACGCGCTCGGCCAGGTCCTTGGCCACTTTTTGCTGGCTTTCCATGTAGCTGCGCAGGCCATCGGCATCCTTGACGCTCATCAGCTGACGCACCTGAGCGATGCCGGTGTCCACGTACGCTTTGTTCGCGTCCAGTTGGGCTTTCAGCAGTTTTTCAGAGTAGTCGATGCTCAGGGTCATGTAAGCACGGGCAGGTGCCATGAACAGGTTGTCGAACTGCTGAGTCATTTCGTTGGTGTTGAAGGTACGCATGGTGATGTCTCCTGGCCTTGTCTTGGGCAAAGTCTTGGGCAAACGGATTGCTGATCGAGTAGGGCAATCCAATATTCAAGGCTCAGCAACCGCGTTCCTGAAATCGCTACTGCAACTGCTGACCTCATCTTGCTTTGCAGCATAACAGCTGTTTTTGTGCAGTGCAACATGGCGCAATCGCCTCTTGCCCTCCATGCTGTGTGGACGCTGTTTACCGATCCACGGAACATCGCTACACTTTAAGTTATGGATAATCATTATCATTTGTTCGTCGGTGCTGGCTATGCCAGCCATTGACGAGCGAACTGAACTCGATAAGCCAATTGGAAAAGGAGAGCACCATGAGTACGCGGATTGAACGAGACAGCATGGGCGAGCTGGAAGTGCCCGCAGAAGCCCTTTACGGTGCCCAGACACAGCGGGCGGTAAACAACTTCCCGGTGTCGGGCACCCCGCTGCCCGCGGCGTTCATTCACGCCGTGGCGCGCATCAAGCTGGCTGCCGCGTGCAGCAATAAGGCGCTGGGGCTGCTGGATGAACAGCGCGCCGCGGCCATCGAAAAGGCGGCCATGGCGGTGATCGACGGGCAGTACGATGAGCACTTCCCGGTGGATGTTTTCCAGACGGGGTCGGGCACCTCCACCAACATGAACGTCAATGAAGTGCTGGCGACCCTGGCCAGTCGTGAAGGGGTCGAGGTCACGCCCAATGATCACGTCAATATGGGGCAGTCCAGTAACGATGTCATCCCGACCGCCATTCACCTGTCCGCGGCGATTGCGGTACATGGCCAGCTCCGACCTGCTCTGGTGCAGCTGAAAGAGACCATCGACCGCCGTGCCGAAGGGCTTTCCCACGTGGTGAAGACCGGGCGCACGCATTTGATGGACGCCATGCCGCTGCGCATGGACCAGGAACTGGGCGGCTGGTCCAGCCAGGTGGGGCAGGCCATCGAGCGTTTTGACAGCGCCCAGCAGCGGCTGTGCCGATTGGCGCAAGGCGGTACGGCAGTGGGCACGGGCATCAATGCGCCTGCAGGGTTCGCCGAGCGGGTGGCCGAGGACCTGAGTCGACAAACAGGGCTTTCCCTGGTGCCCAACGACAGCTTCTTCGCCAGCCTGGGCTCTCAAGATGCTGCCGTGGAGCTGTCCGGGCAGCTGCGCGGCTTTGCCTGTGTGGTGATGAAAATTGCCAATGACCTGCGCTGGATGAACTCTGGGCCACTGGCAGGGCTGGGTGAGATCGAGCTGGAGGCGCTGCAGCCGGGGAGCTCCATCATGCCTGGCAAGGTCAATCCGGTGATTCCCGAGTCCGCGGCCCAGGCGGCGGCTCAGGTGATCGGTCTGGATACGGCGGTGACCGTGGCCGGGCAGAGCGGTAACTTTCAGCTGAACGTGATGCTACCGCTGGTGGCGGCCAATCTGCTGACCTCCATTACACTGATGAGCAACACCGCCACGCTGCTGGCCGAGCGGGCCATCGCCACTTTCAAGGTGCGCGAGGACAATTTGCAGGGGCCACTGGCGCGCAACCCGATTCTGGTCACGGCACTGAACAGTGTCATTGGCTATAACGCCGCCGCTGCCATTGCCAAGAAGGCGTATCAGGCGGGTCGGCCCATCATCGACGTGGCCGAGGAAGAAACCGACCTGGACCGCGCGACCCTGGAGCGCTTGCTGGACCCGGCGGTGCTCACGCGTGGAGGGATCCCTCAGTAAACAGCCGCGTTATGGCGTGGTTCAGGCCAGTTTGGTGTCAGGTCTGCTGCTCTTCGCTCTTGCCTTGCGCAATGGTGGCACTGGCTTCCTGACGCTCTTCCGAACTGGCGGAAGGGGTGTCGTGCTCATCCTGGCGCGCCGGCTGGTAGCTGAGCGTCGCCAGGATGGGGAAGTGATCCGACCCGAAGGCTTCCAGACGCTCCATGTGGGTCAGCGTAAACTCCTCACTGACGAACACATGATCCAGCGGCCAGCGGAGCACAGGGTAGTGGGCGTGAAACGTGCTGAAGAGCCCGCGGCCGCGCCGAGGGTCGAGCATACCACTGACCCTGCAGAACAGCCGCGTGGTGCGCGACCAGGCTACATCGTTTAGATCGCCAGCCACGATGGTGGGGAAAGGCTCTTCGTGGACTTCTTGCCCTACCCATAGCAACTCGGCGTCGCGCCACAGCGACTTTTCGCTCTCGCTGGGGGCGGGCGGTCTGGGGTGCAGGGCGTAGAAGCGAATCTGTTCGCCGTTGTCCAGGGTGACGCGCGTGTGGATGGAAGGGATGTCGTCCTGAATCAGCCACTTTACCTGTGGGTTGCTCAGCGGCAGGCGCGAATAGAGATGCATGCCATACAGGTTGTCCAGCGGCACCTTGACGCTGTGGGGCCACCGTTCGTGGAGAACGCTATCGAGCTGCTCTTGCCACCACTGGTCGGATTCGAGAGTGAGCACCACGTCTGGCTGGTGGCGCTCGATCATGGCCAGCAGTTTCGCTGACTGGCGGTTGGGCGTGAGCACGTTGGCGATCAGCAGCGTCAGCGTCGGGGCCTGGCTGTCGGCGTGGGTGGCCTTGACCTGGACTGGCCAGCAGCGGGTCCAAGGGATGATGTAGCGCAGTTGAAGCAACAGGCTCACCAGGGAAGCTGCCAGAGCAATGCTCTGCCAATTGCCAGCAGGCAGTATCAGGCCGCTCAGCAGCGCACAGAGCGCCGCGGCGGTCGCCAGCTGCAAACGTGGAAACTCGACGCTGCGAACCCACCACCAGCGTAGGCGGACTCTGGCCAGCAGCGTGGCGAACAGGAGTGTCAGAGCGGTACAACCCAGTAATGGACCGAGCAAGCGATACCTCCTGGCATCATGATAGGACGATTTAACGTAGATGAAGCTTAGTGGTTACGTTTATCAAGTGTCGATATAATTCTTCCAGCTCAGGCGGTTGCCAGAGCCTTGCAGAGAAGAAGACGTAAAAATGACTTGCAATTCAGATATAAAGCCGTAGAATACGCATCCGTTGCACAGCAGGACCATAGCTCAGTTGGTTAGAGCGCCACGTTGACATCGTGGAGGTCGGCGGTTCAAATCCGCCTGGTCCTACCAACCATGTGCAGCCACGTTTCAGGACCATAGCTCAGTTGGTTAGAGCGCCACGTTGACATCGTGGAGGTCGGCGGTTCAAATCCGCCTGGTCCTACCAGATTCCCCAAAAAGCCCCGAGCACTGCTCGGGGCTTTTTGCGTTATGGGCGGGGCAGATCAGTGTGGAGAATGAAGGTGTCGACCAGCGCCTCGATGCCGGCCTGGTCCTGGGCGCTGAAGCGGGCCAGCTGGGGGCTGTCGATATCCAGAACGCCCCATAGCCAGCTATCCTGAACGATGGGGACGACCAGTTCGGACTGGGAGGCCGCATCACAGGCAATATGGTCGGCTACGGCGTGTACGTCGTCGACCCGCTGGGTGATGCGGCTGCGCGCCGCTGCGCCGCATACTCCCTTGCTGAACGGAATCGGGTTGCAGGCGGGCTTGCCCTGGAAGGGGCCCAGGGTCAATATTTCCGGCTGGCGCTGCAGGTAAAAGCCTACCCAGTTGAGCTGTTCCAGCGATTGCTGGATGAACGCGCTGGTCTGGGCGCTGTTGGTCAGCCAGTCGCGTGTGTCCAGCAGGGCAGCGAGCTGTCGATTGAGCAGGTCATAATCGATGGGGGTCATGTTGTTTCCCGGTTCGGATCAATGTCTCGGATCAAAACGCATCAGGCCAGCCTCGCGGCTGGCCTGATGGCAAAGCGTGTGTGCTGCTCGGCGGATTAGTCTTCGATCCAGCCAGGTACGGCGGCACCTTTGAACAGCTCGGTGGCTTTCTCGATGACTTCGTCGCGCTGGTAGGCTTCGACCAGTTGGCGAATCTCTTCACGCTCTTCGTCACCGCTGCGTACGGCAATCAGGTTGACGTAGGGGGACTCGGGGCCTTCCTTGATCAGTGCGTCATCCAGGCTGAGGCCTGCTGGCTGAGCAAAGGTGTTGTTGATGAAGGCCATGTCCACGTCGGGCAGTACGCGAGGCAACTGCGCTGCTTCGATTTCACGGAATCGGAAGCCGCGCGGGTTTTCAGCGATGTCGATGGGGGTGGCTTCCAGGAACGTCGGATCGTTCAGCGTGATCAGACCTTCGTTGTGCATCAGGATCAGAGCGCGACCTTCATTGGAAGGGTCGTTCGGCAGGGCGATCTGAGCGCCGTCCGGCAGCTCATCGATGCTGCTGTATTTTTCAGAGTAGGCGCCAATGGGGTACACGAAGGTGTAGCCGGCGATGGCAAAGTCGTAGCCACGGTCGTTGATCATGGCTTGCATGTAGGGCTCGTGCTGGTAAGCGTTGGCATCCAGGCTGCCATCGGCCAGTGCCGCGTTGGGCGTCACGTAATCGGTAAACTCGATGATTTCGACGTTCAGGTCGAACTCTTCCTTGGCAATGCGCGCCGCGACTTCCATGACTTCGGTTTCCGGGCCAGCGACCGTGCCCATCTTGATGGTGCGCGTGTCGGCGTTGGCGACGTTGATGGCCAGTGCCAGGGCGGTCAGGCTGCCAATAACGAGTTTTTGCATGGCGTTGCTCCAGTGTTGTGGTGAATCGTGTTGTAATGATGCGGTAATAAGAAACGCAAGTCTAATTCGTTTTCGCTATATGTGGCTATGCTGATCAAAGCTAAAAGCTATGTCATTTCGCTGAGCCGTCGGTGGCTTACTTGCGATCGCTTTTGCGTACCAGATAGTCGCCCAGGCTTTGGAAGCCTTGCACCATGACCACCAGAATCACCACGGTGATCAGCATGATGGTCGGGTTGAAGCGGTTGTAGCCATAGCGAATGCCCAAATCGCCAAGGCCGCCGCCGCCAACGGCGCCTGCCATGGCCGAGTAGCTCACCAGGGTCACCACGGTAATGGTGAGACCGGTGATGATGCCGCCGCGTGCTTCAGGGATCAGCACCTTGGTGATGATTTGCCAGGGCGTGGCGCCCATCGACTGGGCGGACTCGATCAGGCCGGGCGAAATTTCGTTGAGCGCGCCTTCGATCAAACGGGCGACGAAGGGGATGGCCGCGATGGTCAAGGGAACCGAGGCGGCATTGATGCCGATGGAGGTACCGACCAGCATTCGCGTGAAAGGAATGATGGCGACCATCAGAATGATGAACGGAATCGAACGGCCTACGTTGGTGATGATGCCCAGTGCCTGGTTGAGTACCGGCATGGCCAGAATCTGCCGAGGCCGCGTGACGTACAGCAGCACCCCCAGCGGCAGGCCCAGCAGTGTGGCGATGACGCCGGACACGGCCACCATGTAAAGGGTGTCCAGCGTCGCCTGTAACACGAGATCAAACATTGCGCTGGACATGACCCAGTACCTCCACCTGTAGTTGATGCGATTCCAGATAAGACATGGCTTGCTCGGTCTGTGCCGGAGTGCCCAGCAGCTCGGCGATCATCAAGCCCAGCGTGCGCTCCTGAATCGACTCGACCTTGGCCTGCAGAATGCTGACATCCACGCTGCATTCGCGCGCCAGGCGTGAAATCAGCGGCGTGGAGACCGCATCGCCCGAGAAGGTCAGCCGCACCACCGGGTGGGTCTGCTCGCCGGGCTGCGCTTGCAAGCGCTCCAGCAGCTCCTTGGGTGGGCTCAGTTGCAGGAAGTCGTTGAGGAACTCGCGACCTAGCTGGGTGGCTGGTGCGGTAAAGAAATCGCCGACTTCGGCGTCTTCTACCAGTCGCCCGCCGGAAATCAGACTGACGCGATGGCAGATCGATTTGACCACTTCCATCTCATGAGTGATCAGCAGGATGGTAATGCCCAGCTGCTGATTGATGTCGCGCAGCAGTTCCAGAATGGAGCTGGTGGTTTGCGGGTCCAGGGCCGACGTGGCCTCGTCGCAGAGCAGTACGCTGGGCTTGCTGGCCAGCGCCCGGGCAATGGCCACGCGCTGTTTCTGACCACCTGAGAGTTGCGCGGGGTACTGCTTGGCCTTGTCGGCCAGGCCGACCATGTCGAGCAGTGGCAAGACGCGGTTCTTGATGGCGCTGCGCTTCTCACCCATCAGCTCCAGCGGCAGCGCCACGTTATCGAAGACGGTGCGCGTGGTGAGCAGGTTGAAGTGCTGAAAGATCATGCCGATACGATGGCGTGCCTGATTCAGGTCGCGGCGGCTCAACTGAGTCATTTCCTGGCCGTCGACCTGTACCTTGCCACTGGTGGGGCGCTCCAGCAGGTTGACGCAGCGGATCAGGGTCGATTTACCTGCGCCGGATAAGCCGATGACGCCGTGAATGCTGCCCTTGGGGATCGTTAAATTGACATCCTGAAGGGCGTGAACGGCGCTGGGGCCGCTGCCGTAGGTTTTGCTTACATTGCTAAGTTCAATCATAGCGTCTGCCTTAATGTTAGGCCGAAGACGGAGTGCGGAAGAGGCGAGCGTAGGGAGGGTAACAAAAAAAAGGCCACCCTTGCGGGTGGCCATCAACGCTGGACACACCCTTTTAGCTGCACTTCACATGGTTACAGGAACCGCGTGGACGCCCGCAATCTGGGTACAAATCGGCGTCATTACATTTGCGGCGAAAGTCTAAAGAGAGGTAGGAGAATTGTCAATTAAATACGGTCTATTTCATGTTTAAGCGTGCTTATACAGATTTTTCCGCTTTTTTTAGGCTTGTTTTTAGTTTTTGATTCTGAATTAGGCCTTTTCAGGCCGCATTGGACAGCAAAAAACACGCTGTTCAAGCACTTGCCGGGCCTGCACTGCACAAGGTTGGGGCATAGGGTGTAAGCTTGCGGAAATTTTTACAGCTTGAGCCAGTTCGCTGGCGAATCAACAGAGGGAAAGTCCATGTTCACCGGTATTGTGCAAGGTATCGCCGAAGTCGTCGAAGTGCTGGAGCTGGAGGCGTTTCGTACCCACGTGGTGGCGCTGCCCGAAGAGCTGCGTGAGGGGCTGGAAATTGGTGCGTCGGTAGCACATAACGGGGTCTGTTTGACCGTCACGCGCATCGAAGGTGAGAAGGTCAGCTTTGATTTGATGCGTGAAACGCTGCGATTGACTAATCTTGGTGCAATCGAGGTGGGGCAATGCGTCAATATAGAGCGTGCAGCCCGTTTTGGTGATGAAATTGGCGGGCACTCCATGTCCGGGCACGTCATCTGTATGGCCAAGGTCGTGACCATCGAGGAAGCCCCCAACAATCGTCGGCTGTGGTTCTTGCTGCCCCCCTCGATGGCCAGGTTCGTGTTCGAGAAAGGCTACATTGGCGTGGATGGTATCAGCTTGACCGTGGGGGACGTACGACCGGCTGGCGCTGGGGAAGGGGTGGAGTTCAGCGTCAACCTGATTCCCGAAACGCTGTCGCGCACCATGCTCAAGGAGCGACTGGTCGGGGACTGGGTCAATATCGAGATCGACCCGCAAACCCAGGTCATCGTGGAGACCGTGGAGCGGGTGCTGGCGAGTCGACTGTAGAAAATTATCGGCCAGTGTTGACCAATCGGTTAGCTTATGGCCTGAAGTTTGCTAATCATTAAGATAGGGGCGCCATCGCCCTTTCATTCGCTGCACACGGGCTACTCGCATCGCGCAGTGCCTTTCGGTAGTATGTGCGGCTTTTCTCGCACCAAGGGACGCATCCAGCGTAAGCGCGAAGGATAAAAACGACATGAAATTTCTGGACAACTACTTCAAGCTCGCCGAGCAGAAGACCAACGTAAAAACCGAGGTGATTGCAGGGGTCACCACGTTCCTTACGATGGCCTATATCATCTTCGTCAACCCGAGCATTCTTTCCGAAGCCGGCATGGATTACGGTGCCGTGTTCGTGGCGACGTGTCTGGCGGCGGCCATTGGCTGTTTCGTGATGGGGCTATGGGCCAACTACCCCATTGCCCAGGCGCCGGGGATGGGTTTGAACGCCTTCTTTACCTATGGTGTCGTGCTGGGAATGGGCTACACTTGGGAGGCCGCGCTGGGGGCGGTATTCTTCTCGGGCCTGACCTTCTTCCTGTTGAGTATCTTCAAAATTCGTGAGTGGATCATCAACTCGATTCCGCTGTCGCTGCGATTGGGCATTGCGGCGGGTATCGGCCTGTTCCTGGCGATGATCGCCCTGAAGAATGCGGGCATCGTGGTGTCCAATCCGGCGACCTACGTGGCGCTGGGCGACCTGTCCCAGCCGCCGGCCATTTACGCCTTGTTGGGCTTTTTCGTGATTACCGCGCTGGCCTACCTGCGCGTGACCGGTGCGGTGATGATCGGTATTCTGGGTGTGACCGTCATGGCCATGGTGCTGGGCCACAACCAGTATGGCGGGATCATGTCCATGCCGCCTTCCATCGCGCCGACGTTCATGGCCATGGATCTGATGGGTGCGCTGGACGTGGCCATGCTGAGCGTGATTTTTGCGTTCCTGTTCGTGGACCTGTTCGATACCTCGGGTACGCTGGTGGGCGTGGCGCACCGTGGCAAGCTGCTGGACAAGGACGGCAAGCTGCCGCGCATTGGTCGTGCCATGATGGCCGATAGCACGGCGTCCATGGCCGGTGCTGCGCTGGGTACTTCCACCACGACCAGTTACATCGAGTCGACAGCGGGCATTGCCTCGGGCGGCCGTACCGGTCTGACGGCGGTGGTCGTGGGCGTACTGTTTTTGATCAGCCTGTTCTTTGCGCCGCTGGCGGGTTCCATTCCGGCCTATGCCACGGCGGGCGCTCTGCTGTACGTGGCGGTGCTGATGGCGGGTAGCCTGGCGCATGCCAACTGGGAAGACCCCACAGACGCCGCGCCGGTGCTGATCGCTGCGCTGGCCATGCCGCTGACCTTCTCGATTGCCGAGGGTATTGCCCTGGGCTTTATCAGCTACGTTGCCATCAAGACCCTGTCAGGTCGATTCAGCGACCTGAATCCGGCAGTGGTCGTGCTGGCGCTGCTGTTTGCAGCAAAATTCCTGTTCCTGGGCTAACTGCCCGCATTTTGACTAATCAATGAGAGACGCGATGAGCATCTACGGCGATTACATTAAGTCCGTTATTCGCACGGTTCCTGACTGGCCAGAGCAAGGAGTGAACTTCCGTGACATCACTCCGCTGCTGCAAAACAGCGCTGCCTTTCGCAAGCTGATCGATAGCTTCGTGCACCGCTACCAGGAGATGAACCTGGATGCCATCGCGGCGATTGACGCTCGTGGCTTCATTATTGGCGCCCCGTTGGCCTATGAGCTGGGCTGCAGCTTCGTGCCGGTGCGCAAGAAGGGCAAGCTGCCGTTCAAGACGATCAGCGAGACCTATACGCTGGAATATGGTCATTCGGAAGTCGAGCTGCACGCCGACGCTTTTCAGCAGAATGACCGTATTTTGTTGATGGATGATCTGATTGCCACCGGCGGTACCATGCTGGCAGCGGCCAACCTCATTCAGCGCTGCGGCGGCCAGGTCGTCGAGACGGCAACGATCATCGACCTGCCTGAACTGGGTGGCTCTACCAAAATTCGCGATGCGGGCTATAGCGTATTCGCGGTCTGTTCCTTTAATGAAGACGAGTAACGCCCCATGAGCAGCGAACGCTACCACCAACACTTCACCGTCTCCTGGGATCAGATTCATCGTGACGTTCGTCAGCTGTGCCATTTGCTGATCGAGCGTGACTTCAAGGGGATCGTGGCGATTACCCGAGGCGGATTGATTCCTGCGGCGCTGATTGCCCGTGAACTCAACATCCGCCTGATCGACACGATCTGCATCAAGAGCTACGACCACATGAGCCAGGGTGGTCTGGACATCATGAAAGGCGTCGACCACGACGGCGAAGGCTGGCTGCTGGTGGATGATCTGGTCGACACCGGCAAGACGGCGCGTGCGGTGCGTGAAATGCTGCCCAAGGCGCATTTCGTGACCATCTACGCCAAGCCCGAAGGTCGGCCGCTGGTGGATCAGTACCTGACCGAAGTGGCACAGCAGTGCTGGATTCAGTTTCCCTGGGACATGGGCATTGCCTATGTCGAGCCTCTCGCCGACCAGATGAAGAAGTAACATGTCGACTCCGCTACCCAATGACTGGCAACAGTGGCTGGGGCAAGAGTTCAAGGCCGACTACATGCCGGCCTTGAAAGCCTTTCTGGCTCAGGAAAAAGCGGCCAAGAAGGTCATTTATCCTCATTCGTCCCACTGGTTTCGTGCGTTCGAGCTGACCCCGCTGGCCTCGGTCAAGGTGGTCATTCTCGGTCAGGACCCCTACCACGGCCCCAACCAGGCACATGGCCTGTGTTTTTCGGTACAGCCAGGGGTGCCGGTGCCGCCGTCGCTGGTCAATATCTATAAAGAGTTGGCGGCGGACGTAGGTTTTACACCGGTGCGCCATGGCTTCCTGGAACCCTGGGCCAAGCAGGGCGTGTTGTTGCTGAACACGGCGCTGACCGTGGAGCAGGGCAATGCAGCGTCGCATCGCGGCAAGGGCTGGGAGTCGTTCACCGACCGGGCCATCGAAACCGTCAGCCAGCACGGCGAGCCCTGTGTGTTTCTGCTCTGGGGCAGCCATGCCCGCCAGAAGAAAGCGCTGATCGATACCCAGCGCCATTTGGTACTGGAGTCGCCTCATCCTTCGCCACTGTCGGCACACCGTGGTTTCTTCGGTAATCACCATTTTTCCAAGGCAAATCAGTTCCTCCAGCAGCAGGGCCGTACGCCTATTACGTGGCAATTGCCGGAAAAGCCTTAACCTGATGGTCAGTTGCGGGTAGAATGGCGCGCAATTTTGATCGCGTGTCGATACGATCCTGATTGCCATCCCGAATCCCCTGTAGTGAGGAAGTCCCATGAGTGTGTACGCCATTAACCATCCGCTTGTTCAGCATAAACTGGGACTCATGCGTGAAGCTGACCTGAGCACGAAAAGCTTTCGTGAATTGGCGGGTGAAGTGGCCAAGCTGCTGACCTACGAAGCGACCAAGGGTCTGGAGCTTGAAAATCACGAGATTCAGGGATGGAACGGTGAGCCTATCGCGACACAGCGCCTCAAGGGCAAAAAGGTGACCATCGTGCCTATCCTGCGCGCAGGCCTGGGGATGCTGGAAGGCGTGACCGACCTCATCCCCAGTGCGCGGGTTAGCGTGGTGGGCCTTTATCGTGATGAGGAAACGCTGCAGCCGGTGCCATACTTCGCCAAGTTTGCCAACGATATCGAAGAGCGCATGGCCATCGTCATCGACCCCATGCTGGCGACCGGTGGTTCCATGGTGGCGACACTGGACATGCTGCGTGAGCGCGGTTGTGAACACATGAAAGTGATTGTGCTGGTGGCTGCCCCTGAAGGGATCAAACGGGTGCAAGATGCTTATCCTGATGTAGAAATCTACACCGCGTCGGTAGATGACCGACTCGATGAGAATGGCTACATCGTCCCCGGCTTGGGAGATGCCGGCGACAAGATTTTCGGGACGCGTTAAGCGCTCCGTAACATACAGCCCCTTACGCACCGCGTTGGGGGCATTTTTTTGCCTCCGTTATCGACGATAGACCTTCCTGGAGTGGTGCAATGACAACGAATAGTGCACAAGAGTCGTGGCCTAAACTACTGCTGACCGGCGGACAAATGCTGTTCGTCGCATTTGGTGCCTTGGTGCTGGTGCCGCTGCTGACGGGCTTGGACCCCAGCGTGGCCTTGTTTACCGCTGGGGTGGGCACGCTCGTTTTCCACGGCATTACGCGCCAGACGGTGCCGGTCTTTTTGGCTTCTTCCTTTGCTTTCATTGCCCCCATTCAGGGGTCGATTGCGAGCTTTGGAGTCTCTGCCACCATGGGCGGGCTGATGGCCGCCGGGTTGGTATACGTGGCCATTTCACAGGCCGTTCGACTGAAAGGCACGGCCTGGTTGCACCGCTTGTTGCCACCGGTGGTGGTGGGGCCGGTCATCATGGTCATTGGTCTTGCTCTGGCGCCAGTGGCGGTCAGCATGGCCACCGGTGAAACCAGTGACAACATTGGCTACGGTGCGGCGATCTTTCTCTCCATGGCCAGCCTGTTGGTGACGCTGGTGCTGGCTGTGTTCGGGCGTGGTTTGCTGCGTCTGGTGCCCATCATGGGCGGTATTGCGGTGGGCTACGTACTGGCCCTGCTGATGGGGGTGGTCGATTTTGCCCCGGTCAGGGAAGCGGCCTGGCTGTCGGTGCCCAATTTCACTGCCCCCAGTTTTCACTGGGCCGCAATTCTGTTCATGATTCCGGTGGCGATCGCACCCGCTGTGGAGCATATCGGCGACATGGTGGCGATTGGTTCGGTGACTCGCAAGAACTACCTGGAAAAACCCGGCCTGCATCGCACGCTGCTGGGTGACGGCCTGGCCACGACCACGGCGGCGCTGTTCGGTGGTCCGCCCAATACCACTTATTCCGAAGTGACCGGCGCGGTGACGCTGACCAAGGCGTTCAACCCGAAATACATGGTGATTGCCGCCGTGCTGGCCATCGTGCTGGCATTCGTCGGCAAGCTGGGTGCCTTGCTGCAAACCATTCCCGGTCCGGTGATGGGCGGCATCATGACTCTGCTGTTTGGCTCGATTGCCGTGGTGGGCATGAATACCCTGGTGCGCGCAGGGCAGTCGCTGACGGCGGCGCGTAATCTGGTGGTGGTGTCGCTGATTCTGGTCTTTGGTATTGGCGGTATGCAGTTCGGGGGTGGTCAGTTCACCCTGCAGGGGGTAAGTTTGGCGGCCCTGGTGGGCATTGCGTTAAACTGGCTGTTGCCTGCGGAGAAAGAGGGCGAATAGTCGCTCAGTTGACGAGGTATGACATGAGTGAACCACTGCGCTGTGCATTTCCGGTACTCGGTGTTGCCGCCTGGAGCGGGACGGGAAAGACCACGCTACTCGAACAGCTGCTGCCCCGGCTGCGGGCGCTTGGCCTCTCGGTGGCGGTGATCAAGCATGCCCATCATCAGTTCGAGGTGGACCAGCCCGGCAAGGATAGCTACCAGCTACGCAAGGCCGGAGCGGCCCCGATGCTGGTGGCATCGAGTCGCCGTCTGGCGCTGATGATGGATATGCCGACTGGGGAAGAGCCGGATCTGGCGTATCTGCTTTCGCTCATGGCACCGCATGCGCCAGACCTGGTCATCGTCGAAGGTTTCAAGGCCTGGCCCATCGCCAAGCTGGTGCTCTACCGAGAGGGCATTGGCGATGCGCACATCCTCGATGACCCGCATGGAGTGGGCGTGGCGCTGAGCGGCGGGGCGCCTGTGCCGTTGCGTGAGGGTGTGATGCAGCTGAACCTCGACGACATCGATGGTATTGCCCGCTGGGTATTCGACTGGGCTGCCGAGCAGCGCCACTCTCTGATTGATAGCAAAAGGTGACACGATGCAGTTAACCCACCTCAATGCCCAAGGCGAAGCCAACATGGTCGATGTTGGCGACAAGGCTGAGACACGCCGAGAGGCCGTCGCCTCTGGACGAATCGTGATGAGCGCTCAGACGCTTCAGCTGCTGACGGACGGTGCCTTGCCCAAGGGTGATGTGCTGGCCACGGCGCGCATCGCCGGTATTCAAGCGGCCAAGCGTACCCATGAGCTGATACCGCTGTGCCACGCCTTGGCGCTTTCCAAGGTGTCGGTGGACTTCGAGGTCGACCACGACAACGGTTGGGTCAACGTTACGGCGCTGTGCCGCCTGAATGGCCGGACGGGGGTAGAGATGGAGGCCCTGACGGCCGTGTCCGTGGCCTGCCTGACGCTGTATGACATGTGCAAGGCCGTCGATAAAGAGATGCGTATCGAAGCCGTGCAGTTGGAGAGCAAGCAGGGGGGTAGCCGGGGAGATTACCAGCGCCTGATGCCCGCGCCCATCGTGACCGGCGAAGGGGCATCGGGGGAAGTAAGCCTTGGGGAGCGTTGCTCATCTCCCTGCGTGCGGGTCAAGTTTCTGGCCGAGCTGCGCGAGCGGGTCGGGGAAAGCGATGTGTCGGTGGATCTGGATCGTTTGCCGAGCCGCAACGTCGCGGGCCTGAAGGCGGCGCTCAGCGCTCAGGATGCGCGCTATGCGCTGTTGTCCGATCAGCGTACGTTATGTGCCATCAACCAGGTCATGGCCAGCGACAGTTCGCGCATTACCGACGATGACGAAGTGGCGTTCTTCCCACCGGTCACGGGAGGCTAAGCCATGGCGCTGCTTGAGCATCCGCATAAAGCGCTCGTGGTCGAGGTCACCGAGGACAGCTTCTCCATGGCGCATGGCTACGAGCAGGCGCTGCGGGGTCGCACGGATATCGGCGCGGTGGTCAGCTTTACCGGGCTGGTGCGCGACTTCAACGAGTCGCCCGATGTACTGGGCTTGACGCTGGAGCATTACCCCGGAATGACCGAGCGCAGCCTGATGGAGATCGCCGAGCAGGCCTGGCAACGCTGGTCGCTCCAGGCGGTGCGCATCATTCATCGGGTGGGAGATTTGGCGCCAGGTGACCCTATCGTTCGCGTGCTGGTCGCCAGTGCGCATCGCCGGGATGCCTTCCTGGCCTGTGACTTCATCATGGACTATCTCAAGACCCAGGCGCCGTTCTGGAAAAAGGAGCGCGCGCGCCAAGGGACTTATTGGGTCAAGGAGCGCAAGACCGATCACCAGGATGCCGAGCGCTGGTCGTGAGCTGCTCTTCAGCCTGCTGACCTGGAAAGGGACTACTGTCGGTCCAGTTCCTCTTCGGTGGGCATGTCGGCGGCCATGATCTGGAGATGCACCTCCGGCATGTGTTGCAAGTGGTTGGCCAGCCAGTGCATCAGGCGCGGCTGCAGGGCGTGGCGCAAGTCTGCCAGCGTTTCCGCTTCGATCTCTTCCAGCTGCTCGTCCAGCCAGTCGCTGAAGCTCTCTTCGTCCAGTGGGCTGGCCCCCGTGGTATCCAGCATCATCCGCCCGATGCGCCACCAGCCGGTCTCGGTGGCGGTCACCGGTAGCGCCAGAAACAGGCTGCCGCGCCGTGGACCAGACGACTGATGTTCGAGGCCAGGGTGGGGCCTTACGCTGTTTTGATCGACGATGCAGGGCGGCTGTGGATGGCGCGTTTCCAGGCGCAGGCCCTGATTGTCCAGCAGGATCAGGTCCCCATTGACGGGCGTAAGGGGGGCACTGATACCTAGCTGCTCGGCGAGTGCCTGATGAGCCTGCTGATGACGCGCTTCACCATGCACGGGTAGCAGGGCCTTGGGGCGCACCCATTGATAGAGCTTTTTCAGCTCCTCCCGGGCTGGGTGTCCCGTGGCATGGAGCTCGGGGTGATTGTTTTCATCGAATAGCGCGACACCCAGCTGTAACAAACGTTTTTTAAGCTGTTCGATGGGGCGCTCATTGCCCGGGATGGCCTTGGCAGAAAAAATCACGCTATCGCCTGGCTCCAGGTCGACAAAGGGGTGACGACGCTGCGCCAGCCGTTGAAGGGCAGCGCGTGGCTCGCCCTGGCTGCCGGTGGCGATGATCACCACTTCTTCGGGAGGCAGGTATCCAAGGTCGTGGGACGGGACCAGCGGCGGGAAGTCGTCCAGATAGCCCAGCCCTCTGGCCACGCTCACCATGCGCTCCATGGAGCGGCCCATCAAGCTGACCCGCCGCCCACAAGCATGAGCGGCGCGCCCGATGGCCAGTACCCGCGCCAGGTTGCTGGCAAAGCACGATACCACCACGCGGCCCTTGCACTGCTCGAGGGTCGTGGCCAGTGCTTTGGCGACGTCGCCTTCGCTGGCTGACTGGCCAGGCATGGGGGCGTTGGTGGAGTCGCCCACCACCAGGTCCAAAGGGGCCAGCGCACGAAAATGAGCGGCATTCACCGGGGCGCCGATGAGCGGCTCCGGGTCCAGTTTCCAGTCTCCCGTATGCAGTACTCGATAGTCGCCCGCCTGCATCATGATGGCGCAGCTTTCAGGAATGGAGTGAGTGACACTCAGGTAGCGCAGGGTGAAGGGACCGCGCTCCACCGCATCGCCGGGTTCGATGATTTCGATGGCAGCGCTGCTCAGCTGGTGTTCGGCAAATTTATGTCGCAGCAGGCCTGCGGCCAACGGGGTGGCAAAAATAGGGCAGCCCCAACGCGGCCATAGCCAGGCCACGGCGCCGATGTGGTCTTCATGACCATGGGTGATGAACAGTGCGGCAGGCGTGATACCGAGGGTTTGTAGGGTGTCGGTGTTGGGTACCTGCAGCGGCGAGTTGGGCAGATCCTGACGGATCATCATGCCGCAATCGACGGCGATCCACTTATCGTCGTATCCATACAGCGTAAGATTCATTCCAATTTCACCGCATCCACCTAGCGGAAGCAGGTGCAGGGGCGGGCGGCGACGGGGACGAAGTTGAACGCGTGGTGGATGCATCAGTCATGAAAAGCCTGGAAATATAGTCCCTTAACTATACGGGAAGGGAGGGGCACGTAACAATCATCGTGGCACTGCACCACGGTGCTTAGCCGTGGCGCTTGCGTTACACTAATGCGCCTGGTGAGGCTTGCCCGCGAGCAGGCGCCTACCCAGCGAACGTGCCGTTACATACGCAAGAGTGTTCATTGATGTCTCATTATTACCGTTTAGTTGTGTCGTGCCCGGATCAGGTGGGTATTGTGGCGCGTGTTTCCAGCTTCATTGCCCAACAGGGCGGCTCGATCACCGAGGCCAGCCAGCACTCCGATCTGGAAACAGGGCGCTTTTTCATGCGTTATGAAATTCTCGCCGATTCACTGGGCATGTCGGCCGAGGCGCTGCGCACCGCATTCGAGCCCGTCGCCGACGAATTCGACATGCAGTGGTCGCTGGTAGACACCCAGAAGCGCCGCCGCGTGGTGTTGATGGTTTCCCGGGAATCCCACTGCCTGGTGGACCTGCTGTATCGCTGGCAGGCTGGCGAGCTGGATTGCGATATCGTGGGCGTCATCTCCAATCATGACGACATGCGCTCGCTCACCGAGTGGTATGGCATTCCCTATCATCATGTACCGGTGGACCCGGCCAACAAGCAGGCGGCTTTCGAGCAGGTGCAGGCACAGATCGATGCTGCCCGGGCTGACTGTGTCGTGCTGGCGCGGTACATGCAGATTCTGCCGCCTTCACTGTGCGAGCGTTATGCCGGACGCGTCATCAATATTCATCACAGTTTCCTGCCTTCCTTTGCGGGGGCAAAGCCCTATCACCAGGCCTATGAGCGGGGTGTCAAGCTGATCGGTGCCACTTGCCACTACGTGACCGAAGAGCTGGATGCTGGCCCCATCATCGAGCAGGATATTCACCGGGTCAGCCACTGCCATACACCCACCGATTTGGTGCGCTTTGGCCGTGACGTGGAAAAAGCCGTGCTGGCCCGCGGCCTGCGCTGGCATCTGGAAGACCGCGTATTGATTCACGGTAACAAGACCGTCGTGTTCAGCTAACTCGCCCACCGGGGAGGGGCGCCATGTCCTTTGCACAAAGCGTGCTGGCCACTTGGGCACTGCTGGCTACCTGGCTGGTGTCGGCATGTGCTCTGGGGTGGGTGCTGTGGCAGCGCCCCTGGCAGCCGCTGCTGGAAGATACCGGTTTGCAGCATCGCTGGATGGCCGCGACGCTGGCCGTGATGCTGATGTGGCAGCTGCGGGCTCAGGCGGTCGATTGGTTGACTCTGCATCTGGTGTTTACGGTGTTGATGACGCTGGTGTTCAAGGTGCCCCTGGCCTTGATCAGCAACCTGCTGCTCAACGTGGCGATGGTGCTGATCGGGCGCAATGCCTGGGAACTGTTGGGGGCCAACGTGCTGGTGACGGGGCTGGTGCCTGCCGTGATCACG
Organism: Halomonas sp. 141; assembly: GCF_002810305.1. Classification (NCBI taxonomy): domain Bacteria; kingdom Pseudomonadati; phylum Pseudomonadota; class Gammaproteobacteria; order Oceanospirillales; family Halomonadaceae; genus Halomonas; species Halomonas sp. 141. Next base: position 39,759 of record NZ_PINZ01000009.1, on the reverse strand, counting down.
GGGGTGGTATGGCGTATCGTGGATCGCCGCTTGCCGGACAACCTGATGGTGTTTCTGTTTGCCTGCGGTTTTTTCGGTGCTGCGCTGGCGACGCTAGGGGGTGGGCTGGCGGCCGTCGGGCTGATTCTGGTGGCGGGCACCGACCCTGAAGCGATCTATCTGGCTCAGGAGTATGCCCGCTTTCTACCCTTGCTGATGCCCTCGGAAGCCTTCATCACCGGCATGCTGCTGAGTATCTTGCTGGTCTACCACCCGCACTGGGTCGCCACGTTCAACGACCATCGCTATATCGATATGCAGTAGGTGGGTGGCGGTCTAGCCCAGTGCCTGGCCGTTGCCGCCTCGGATGACGCCTACCCCGACGCCTTCGATATCCAGCTGTTGAGTTCTCAGGTCGATTTCGATGGGGGCGAAGTCTTCGTTCTCGGCGAGCAGCGTGACGTGATGCCCCTGGCGTTTAAAACGCTTGACCGTGACCTCGTCTTCCAGGCGCGCGACGACGATCTGACCGTCACGCACGCGGTCGGTACGATGCACGGCCAGCAAGTCGCCTTCCAGGATACCCACGTCTTTCATCGACAGGCCGCGTACCCGCAGCAGGTAGTCGGCCTTGGGGGTGAAGTACTCTGCCGGCAGCGGGCAGTAACGGTCGATATGCTCCGCTGCCAGAATGGGGCTGCCCGCAGCAACTTCACCAATCACCGGCAGCCCATTGGGCGTGGCATCGTTGGCGGCGCTGGTGGGCTCGGCTGCCGGGGGCGTGTTGTCGAGCGGCTCCTGGTTGGGCAGGCGTATGCCCCGGGACGTATTGCGGATGATGCGGATGGCGCCTTTGCGCTCCAGGGCGCGCAGATGCTCTTCGGCGGCGTTGGGTGAGCGAAAGCCCAACGCCTTGGCGATTTCGGCGCGGGTAGGGGGGTAGCCAAGCTCGCCCATGGTCTTCACGATAAAATCATATACATGCTGCTGGCGTGCAGTGAGTGGGCGTGACATATCAGACTCCTAACAGTGAAAAGACAGTCGCTACATGTCCGTAAAATCAATATGTGTTTAAGTATACAGTATGTTGCTCTGTCCAGTACATGATGAGTTGCAATACGTCTCAGGTAGCGCAACCTGCGGTACACAGGGGATTATCGTTTGAGCCATCAGGGAGAATGGCATACTATTCGCCAACGCAACCGCCATGTTTTAAACACCTGTTTTGGGAGGGCGCTATGGCCCAGTCGGATACGGTCACACGTATTTTGGATACGGCAGAAGTGCTCTTTGCAGAGCGGGGTTTTGCCGAGACGTCACTGCGCAATATCACCAGCAAGGCGCGGGTCAACCTTGCCGCCGTTAATTATCACTTCGGGTCGAAGAAAGCGCTGATACAGGCGGTGTTTGCCCGCTACCTGGACCCGTTCTCCGAGCGCTTCCACACCGCCCTGGATGAGCTGGAAGCGCGCTATGAAGGCCAGCCCATTCCGCTGGAAGTGCTGCTGGAAACCATGGCCACCACGGTACTGACCGTGCCTGCCGAGCGCCACAGCCTGAAAGTGTTCATGCGGCTGCTGGGGCTGGCCTACAGCCAGGCGCAAGGGCACTTGCGGCGCTACATCCAGCAGCAGTATGGCGATGTTTTTACGCGCTTCACCGAGCTGGTGCGCCGGGCGACCCCCGAGCTGCCGGATGCAGAGCGCTTCTGGCGGCTACACTTCATGCTGGGCACGGTGATCTTTACGCTGTCGGGGCTGGATGCGCTGCGTGATATTGCTGCCAAGGATTATCAGGAGCAGGTAACGGTGCGCGACTTGATCCGGCGTCTGCGTCCCGTCGTGGTGGCCGCCATGAGCGCGCCAATGCCGTTGCCTGCAGCAACCGTGGATGAGAAGCTTCATGCAAACGCCCAGATTGGCTGACCTGCCGCCCGTTGAAGGTGGCTGGATGGAAATCGACACCCAGGCCCAACGCCTGCGCTGGTGGCAGGGGAGTGAGCTAAAGCACGAATGCGCCGTTTCCACGGGCAAGGCCGGTGTGGGGCAAGAAGAAGGCAGTGGCCGTACGCCACTGGGCTGGCACTACGTGCGGGCAGCCATTGGCGATGGGCTGCCTGAGGATGCGGTCTTTCGTGGTCGTCGCTGGACCGGAGAAATCTACTCTGCCGGTTTGGCAGCCGACTTCCCCGAGCGCGACTGGATCTTGACCCGCATACTGTGGCTGTGTGGCCTGGAGCGCGGTATCAATCGCGGTGGCCGTGTCGATTCCCAGCGTCGCTACATCTACCTGCATGGTACTCCCCCTGACCAGCCCATGGGCGTTGCCGTTTCCCATGGCTGCGTGCGACTGCGCAATGCCGACCTGCTCTGGCTGTTTCAGCAGGCGCCGCCTGGCACGCCGGTATGGCTGCATTGAAGTGACATGGTGTTGCTCATTTTGAAAGCTCACACGGGTGGTCTAGAATGACGCCCTTTTTCCTGGATCCAGTACGATGACTCAACCCTTAGGCCCGGTCATGCTCGACCTGGAAGGCCAGACTCTGAGCAAGGAAGACAAGCGCCTGCTGAAGAATCCTGCGGTCGGCGGTGTCATTCTGTTTGCCCGTAATGTGGAAAGCGCCACCCAAGTGCGCGAACTGTGCGACAGCATCCGCGGGGTGCGAGGTGACCTGCTGTTGGCCATCGATCAGGAAGGTGGGCGGGTTCAGCGTATCCGGCAAGGCGTGACGCGCATGCCGCCGATGGCACGCATTGGCGATGTCTTCGACGAGGATCAGGCAGTGGGGCTGACGCTGGCCAAGGATGCCGGCTGGCTGCTGGGCATGGAGATGGCCGCCTGCGGCCTGGACATCAGCTTTGCTCCAGTACTGGATGTGGATAGCGGTATTTCCAGTGTGATTGGCGACCGCAGCTTCAGCCGAGACCCACAGCACGTTGCCTTGCTGGGGCAGGCCTTCGTGCACGGGTTGCACGAAGCAGGAATGGCGGCCGTGGGTAAGCATTTTCCCGGTCATGGCGGCGTGGGGGCTGATTCGCACACCGCACTGCCGGTGGATGAACGTCCGCTCTCGGCCATCAAGGAGCGCGACCTGGTGCCCTTCAGTCAGCTTGCCACGCTGCTCAACGGCGTCATGCCCGCCCATATCGTCTACTCTGCCTTCGATTCCCGCCCAGCGGGCTTTTCCCCCAGCTGGCTAGGCATGCTGCGTGAATCGCTGGGCTTCAAAGGCTGCATCTTCTCGGATGACCTGAGTATGGCCGGCGCCCACGAGGCGGGTGGCCCCGCCGAGCGCGCCAAGGCTGCCCTGACGGCGGGCTGCGACATGCTGCTGATCTGCAACGACCGTGAGGCGGCGCTGGAAGTGGTGCAGGCCTGTCATGACGTATTCAACAAGCGACCCGCCAAGCTGCGTTATGGCCGGGCGCGGCCGCAGCTGGAAGCACTGGCCGCGCTGGGCCGTTGGCGCAAGACCCACGCCAGGCTGGAAGCGCTGGTGGCTGACGCCAGCTAATTGACCCATAGACTGTTTTGGAGAGGCTCGATGTCCAAATTGGATAAAGAGGCGCTGGAGTCGCTGGACTCCATGCGCGAGTTGATGGACAACGCCGACTGTTTGATTTCACAGGAGCAGGTCGAGCGTGCCCTTGACCGCATGGCAGAAGAGATCACCCGCGACCTGGGCGATAAGTTGCCGGTCTTCTACTGCGTCATGAACGGTGGTTTGATCACCACCGGTCATCTGCTGACGCGGCTGGGCTTTCCCCTGGAAGTGGACTACCTGCACGCGACTCGCTACCGCAATGAGCTGCGCGGCGGCGAGCTGTTCTGGCGGGTCTCGCCGGAAATCCCCATGGCGGGTCGGCATGTGGTGATCGTCGACGATATTCTCGATGAAGGCGCCACCCTGGCGGCCATCCTGGCGTACTGCAAGGAGGCCCAGGCCGCCAGCGTGACCACCGCCGTGCTGGTGGACAAGCAGCACGACCGCAAGGCAGTGCCCGGTCTCAAGGCCGACTACTGCAGCCTGGAAGTCGCCGACCGCTACGTCTTCGGTTTCGGTATGGACTACAAGGGCTACTGGCGAAATGCCCCGGGGATTTTTGCACCCAAGGGCATGTAAGGCATTGGCCTAGCGAGGCGAGAAGCGTCTTGCCAGGCCGGTTTCGGCAATCATGCGGGTGGAGATCTCTTCCACGGAGAAGCGCGTGGTGTCGATGAAAGGAATGTTCATGCTGCGGTAGAGCGATTCGGCCTGCTCGACTTCCTGCAGACACTGGTCCATGGAGCTGTAGCGGCTGTTGGGGCGACGCTCGTTGCGAATGGCCGCTAGTCGGCGGGCATCGATGGTCAGGCCGAACAGCTTGTGCCGGTGCGGTGCCAGCGCTTTCGGCAGCTTCAAGTGACCATCTTCATCCAGGTCGTCCTCGGTCAGCGGATAGTTGGCCGCGCGAATGCCGAATTGAAGTGCCAGGTACAAGGACGTCGGCGTTTTACCGCAGCGGGATACCCCTACCAGAATGATGTCGGCCTTGTCGTATTGATGGGTGCGGGCACCGTCATCGTTATCCAGTGCGAAATGCACCGAGTGGATACGATCCATGTACACATCGTCGCTGCCTATGGAGTGAGTGCGCCCGACGCTGTAGGAAGAGTGCGTGCCCAGCTCCTGTTCCAGCGGTTCCAGAAACGTCGAGAAGATATCGACCTTGAAGCCGGAGGCCTGGCGGATGACGTTGCGGATCTGCTGGTCGACGATGGTGTCGATGATGATGGGGCGAACACCGTCGCGCATCGCGGTGGACTCGATGATCTCGGCGACGGCCTGAGCCTTTTCCAACGTGTCGATGTAGGGCTTGGTGATCATGTTGATGTCCACGTCGCTGAACTGCGCCAACAGGCTGCGCCCCAGGCTTTCTGCCGTGATCCCCGTGCCATCGGAAATAAAAAAGGCTGTTCGTTTCATAGTCTGTCCGCCATCCCCATCCAACTGATTTACGAGCGCTCATTGTGTGCCGTGCGCCATGGCAGTACAACGTTTTCATGTGCAGGGTTTTCGTGTGGAGGGTTTGCGTGTGCAGAGTACTTGCGATTGGGCTTGCGCAAACAGGTCGGCATCCTGCCTGACTACATAAACGCCGTGTTTCCGGCCGTTGTTGTAAAAATCCTCCACTCCCTGCGCTGTTAGACCAATGGCGAATAGGGGGCCGCGATGCTAGGGTGGCAGCGTGAATGGGTGTCGTCCCAACGGTTGCATCAATGTCTGAGTGAGGGGGTTGCGTGGAAGAGTACATTCTGTGGTTCGATCAGCTGGGTATGGCGGACGTCGAACGCGTGGGTGGTAAGAACGCCTCGCTTGGCGAAATGATCTCCAATCTGGCCGGTGTGGGTGTCACGGTGCCCGGCGGTTTCGCCACTACGGCCCATGCATACCGCGAGTTTCTCTCCCACGAAGGCCTCAACGACCGTATCAACGACACCCTGGCACGGCTCGACGTCGACGACGTCAAGGCGCTGGCCGAGGCTGGCAAGCGTATTCGCCGGTGGATCATCGAGACGCCGTTGCCGCCCAGCTTCGAAGCGGCACTCGAGCAGGCGTACCAGCAGTTGCAGGCAAAACACCCCGGCCTGAAGGTCGCGGTACGCAGCTCCGCCACGGCGGAAGACCTGCCGGATGCATCGTTCGCCGGTCAGCAGGAAACCTTCCTCAATATCGAAGGCCTGGCCAACATCAAGCACGCGGTCCACGAGGTCTTTGCTTCGCTGTTCAATGATCGTGCGATTTCCTACCGCGTGCATCGGGGCTATGCCCACGAAAACGTCGCCCTGTCCGCCGGGGTGCAGAAAATGGTGCGCTCCGAAACCGGTGCGTCTGGGGTCATGTTTACCCTGGATACCGAGTCCGGCTACCGGGACGCGGTGTTCGTCACCGCTTCCTGGGGGTTGGGCGAGACCGTGGTGCAAGGCGCGGTCAACCCTGACGAGTTCTATGTGCACAAGCCCACGCTGGCCGCTGGGCGCCCCGCCGTGCTGCGTCGTACCCTGGGGTCGAAGCTGATCAAGATGGTGTACGGCAAGGATGCCAGCGCAGGTCGTTCCGTGGAAACCGTTGACGTGCCTTACAAGGATCGCGGGCGGTTTTGTATCGACGACGAGCAGATCATGGACCTCGCCCGTCAGGCGGTCACCATCGAGCAGCATTACCAGCGGCCCATGGATATCGAGTGGGCTCTGGATGGCGATGACGGCCAGCTGTACATCGTGCAGGCACGTCCTGAGACCGTCGTTTCCCAGCAGGAGGGCGGCAAGCTGGAGCGCTTCCAGCTGCGTGAAAAGGGCCGCACGCTGATCACTGGCCGGGCCATCGGACAACGCATTGGCCGTGGTGCGGTCAAGATCGTGCTCAGTCCTGACGAGATGGACAAGATTCAAGAGGGCGACATCCTGGTTACCGACATGACCGACCCCGACTGGGAGCCGATCATGAAGCGGGCATCGGCCATCGTCACCAACCGAGGCGGGCGTACCTGTCATGCGGCGATCATTGCCCGTGAGCTGGGCATTCCCGCGGTGGTGGGCTGTGGAGATGCCACCACGCAGCTGCAGGAAGGCAGCGACGTGACGGTCTCCTGTGCCGAGGGTGATACCGGCCATGTGTATGAAGGCCTGCTGGCCTTCGATTGCAACGTCTCCAGCGTCGATGCCATGCCGGAGATTCCCTTCAAGATCATGATGAACGTGGGCAATCCGGACCGTGCCTTTGGTTTTGCCAGCCTTCCCCACGCGGGCGTGGGGCTGGCGCGCCTGGAGTTCATCATCAACCGCATGATTGGTGTGCATCCCAAGGCGCTGCTGGATTATCAAACGCTGCCGGTTGACCTTCAGCAGGTCATCGATTTGCGTACGGCAGGGTACGCCGACCCGGTCAGTTTCTACGTCGACAAGCTGGTGGAGGGGATTTCCACCTTGGCGGCGGCGTTTCATCCGCAGCGGGTGATCGTCCGCCTCTCGGATTTCAAATCCAACGAATACGAGAACCTGATAGGCGGCAAGCTGTACGAGCCAGGTGAAGAGAACCCCATGCTGGGCTTCCGTGGCGCTTCTCGCTACATTTCCGATGCCTTCCGGCCCTGTTTCGAGCTGGAGTGTCGGGCGCTGAAGCGCGTGCGTGAAGAGATGGGCTTCACCAATGTCGAGATCATGGTGCCTTTCGTACGCACTACGGATGAAGCCCGGGAAGTGGTCGAGCTGCTGGCCGCCAACGGCCTGAAGCGCGGTGGCAGCAGCGACCCTGACGGCCTCAAGATCATCATGATGTGCGAGCTGCCTGCCAATGCGCTGCTGGCCGATGAGTTTCTCGAGTACTTCGACGGTTTCTCGATTGGCTCCAACGATCTGACGCAATTGACCCTGGGGCTGGATCGCGACTCGGGCATCGTGGCCCACCTGTTCGATGAGCGTAACCCAGCGGTCAAAAAGCTGCTGGCCATGGCCATTCAGGCGTGCAAGGCGCAAGGCAAGTACGTGGGGATTTGCGGCCAGGGGCCTTCGGATCACCCGGACCTCGCCAAGTGGCTCATGGAGCAAGGGATCGACTCGGTGTCATTGAACCCGGACGCGGTTCTCGAAACCTGGTTCATGCTGGCAGGAGAGAGTATCGCCTGACATCCATGGGTTAGTTAGCCTGCTGTTCGATTTGCGCCCGGCCATTGTGCCGGGCGCACGGGTTTTATAGGCTACGCTTTGTTTTGGATGACACCGCTCTGGATGACACCGCTCTGGATGACGCCGCCCCCGTGGCCCTACGCGATATCTGCCTGCACCCTGCTGAAAAGGAGAAAGACTATGCTGCCTAAACGGGCAATCCCCCTGACGGGCTTACTACTCGTTCCCATGGTGAGCTGGGGCTTTAGCTACCAGGCTCCCGAGATGTCACCGGAAGTAGGCTCAGGGTATGAGGAGAAGCCCGGTTGGGCCGTGGAATCCTTTGCCGTTGCTGCGGCGAACCCGCTGGCCACTGACGCGGGGTATCAAGTGCTCAAGGCCGGCGGTAACGCCATCGACGCCGCCGTGGCCGTACAAATGGTGCTGACCCTGGTAGAGCCGCAGTCCAGTGGGATCGGCGGCGGTGCCTTCTTGATGCACTACGATGGCAGCAATGTGCAGGCCTTCGATGGTCGCGAGACTGCACCGTCGGCGGCCACCGGTGAGCTGTTCATGGAAGATGGCGAGCCGCTACCGTTCATGGACGCGGTGGCCAGCGGTCTCTCTGTGGGGGTGCCGGGGGTGCTGCGCATGCTGGAGCAGGCCCACGCCGAACATGGTCAACTCGCCTGGCGAGAGCTTTTTACCCCTGCCATTACGCTGGCGGAAGAGGGCTTTGCCGTCAGCCACCGGCTGCATACCAGCCTGGCCAACGACACGGCGCTGCGCGAGGACCCGCTGGCCCGAGCGTTCTACTACGATGAAGCAGGCGAGCCGCTGGCCGTGGGCGACACCTTGACCAACCCCGCGCTGGCCGCTATTTTGCGGCGAGTGGCGGAAGAGGGCAGCAGTGCCTTCCATGAAGGTGAGATCGCCGAAGACCTGGTGGCCCGAGTGCAGTCCCATCCGCAGCGTCCGGGCGAGATGAGCCTGGAGGACCTGAGCGGCTACGAGCCGGTGGAGCGCGAGCCGATCTGTACGCCCTGGCAGGAGTGGGAAGTGTGCGGCTTCCCGCCGCCGTCGTCGGGCCATATCACCGTCATGCAAATCCTCGGTATTCTCGATCAGCAGCCGTTGATCGAAGCGCCGCTGGATAACGGTGTGCCCAGCAGCGGCTGGCTGCATCAGTTCCTCGAAGCATCTCGGCTGGCCTTTGCCGACCGGGGCCGCTACATCGGCGATCCTGATTTTGTCGAGGCACCGGGAGGCGACTGGCTTACGATGCTGGCCCCGGAGTATCTCAATCAGCGCAGCCGTTTAATGGGCGAGGAGTCGCTGGGCGATAGCGTCGAGCCTGGCAATCCCGGTGAGCTGGAGGTGAGCTTTGCCAGCCAGCCCGAACAGCCCGAGTATGGCACCAGCCACATCAGCATCGTGGACGGCGATGGAAATGCGCTGGCCATGACCACGACCATCGAACAAGCCTTCGGCTCACGTATCCTGGCAGACGGCGGCACGGGGCTGGCAGGGGGCTATCTGCTCAATAACGAGCTGACCGATTTCGCCTTCGAGCCGGAAAGCGACGGCCGCCCGGTGGCCAACCGGGTGGAGCCTGGCAAGCGTCCCCGTTCGAGCATGAGCCCAACGCTGGTGTTCGATCTGGAGAGCGGCGAGCTGGTGGCCAGCCTGGGCTCGCCAGGTGGTGCAGCGATCATTCATTACACGGCCAGAAGCCTGGTGGCCATGCGTGACTGGGGGCTCGATGCCCAGGAAGCGCTTGACCTGCCCCATGCCATCACCCTGGGGGGCGATGTCTATCTGGAAGAGGGCCGGTTCTCGGAGGAAACCGCCGACGCACTGCGTGAGCGCGGCCATCAGGTGAGCGAGCGGGAATTGACCAGTGGCCTGCAGGCCATCATGAAACTGGAAGACGGCACCCTGTTTGGTGGCGCCGACCCGCGTCGTGAGGGCGTGGTCATGGGCGAGTAAGCCCGCGACCGCAGCGATGTGCTACTGACGTAGCCAGTTGCGCAGTTTCACCAGCATCAGGCCGCCATCGCTCATGGCGTGGCGGTCTTCGAGCAGTTCTCTCAAGCGGTCAGGGTAGTCGGTGATGATGGCGTCTACGCCAAGATCGATCAGCGCCGACATTCTGGCCCGATCATTGACCGTCCAGGCGTGGATTTCATAGCCGTAGAGGGCCGCCAGGCGAACCTCCTGACGGGTAATGCGGTTATGCCGTAAGCCCAGCGCATCGAATTGACGGCGGTCCAGCGTGCCGGGAAGTATCAGCTGCGCCAGTAGTGTCACCCTCAGTTCGGGCGCCCGCTGCTTGATGAAGCTGACCAGCGCGGGGGACATGGTGGCCATGCGCATTTCCAGCAGCGTATTCGGGAAGCCGCAGGCAGCCATTCCATCCAATGCATCATGCTGGGTGGCCCAGCAGCGATAGCGGCGATCGTTTTCTGCCTCCAGCTCATCCAGTACCGCCTGTGCCAACGCTTCCTCCTGACCTGGCAGCGGCTTCATGTCGATCATCAGCGCGGCGTGGCCTCTCACCAGCGCCAGGGTCTCGTCCAGCCCGGCGATTCGTTCGTTCTGGAAGGCATCGCCAAACCAGCTACCCACATCGAACTCGCTCAGCTCGGCTCGGGTCAGCTCGCCAAACTCCCTGGGGTCCCCCGTGAGCCTGGCCAGCGTGCGGTCGTGGTAGAGCATGACCTGTTGGTCGGCGCTGAGGCGCACGTCCAGCTCGACGGCATCGGCACCATCCTCCAGTGCCTGGCGCACGGCAGCCAGGGTGTTTTCAGGCGCCACCATGGAGCTGCCCCGGTGGGCGATGATGGCGACGTCATCGCGTATTTCGAAGCTGTTGAGTATCCACCAGGCTTGCAGTGCAGCAATCAGCAAGACACACACTTCCAGTGCCCAGGCCAATCGACCTGTTTGTGAATTCTCGGGAGCGGCAGGCCGAGCCTCCCGATAGGCAAGCTGCAAGTAAAGGCAGGCCGACAGCAGCGCATGGGTGGTAATGCCCAGAAACGTGATGGTCAGGGTGATCAGGACATAGCCGGTCAGGTAGGCCAGCATCGCGGGCACCAGCACGGCACTGTGCTCGGGAAGCCACCAGAGCAGCGGCGTGACGAGGGTATCGTAGAGCCAGGTGGTGGCAATCGGTAGGGCAATGATGACGAGCAGTAACAGCAGCACCGCCGCGCCAATGGAGCGGTGCCAGCCACGGGTGAGGTGCACGCTGCGCTTCAAGGCCTGCAGGGGGTGGCAGTGCTCCAGCGCCACCAGCGGCAGCGCCAGTAGCCAGCGCAGATATAGCCACGCCGCCAGGCTCATCCACAGCAGCACGACCGGTAAGGCGCAGGCGATGAAGTACCACAGTACTGGTGGGCGTACGCGCTGTAGATAGTAGGGGTCCAGGCCGCTGAGCCAGAGATCGTATAGCCAGGCGATGGCTGCCATGAACGGGGCCAGCAGCAGCAGGTGGGCGCCCACCTGCAGGATCACCAGCAGCAGCAGTGCCGGTAGCCGCCGAGTGCTGAGCCACAGGGCCTCCAGGGCCAAGCGGTAGTGGTTGTCCTTGGGCCTGCTGGCCACTTGAAGCATGCCCGCTTGCTGCCAGTAGATCAGCAAAAAAGTGACCGCAAGGCCCGCCAGCAGGGTGAACAGCCCGAGGGGGCTGAACAGTAGCGCCAGCAAGGCATCGTTGGTGACCACGGTACGGTTGAGCTGGGCCATGAATCGCTGGGAGCCCCAGGCCACCAGCGGCAACACCACGGCCGATGCCAACAGCGTGAATAGCAGGTGGTAGGCAATCAGAGGGCGCAGGTGGTCACGAAGGGTGCGAAGTAGGGCGTAGCCCAGTGGCTTGAGCGGCTGCATGGTGTCCGTGGCATGAAAATGAAATATCAGGGTGGCACTATCTGCCACCACTGACAAGTCTGGCGGGTTAGCAGGGGATCGGCGCGTTCAAGAGAGCTTGAGCGGCTGTTCGGCGACGATGATGCCGTTATTGTCGGCGTAAAGCCATTGACCCACCTGCAGCGTGACGCCTGCAAAGGTTACCGCCACGTCGCGCTGGCCTTCGCCATGTTTTTCGCTGCGACGAGGGTGGCTGCCCAGCGCTTGCACGCCCAGTGGCAGGGTGGCCAGAATGTCTACGTCTCTCACACAGCCATACATGATGACGCCTGCCCAACTGTTTTTGGCGGCTTGTTCAGCCAGCATGTCGCCCAACATGGCGCAGCGATGAGAGCCGCCTGCGTCCACCACCAGAATGGCGCCTTCGCCGGGTTCGGCGACGGCCTGCTTGACCATGGAGTTGTCTTCAAAGCATTTGACGGTACGAATAGGCCCGTAAAAGCTATCGACGCCGCCAAAGTTGGCAAACATCGGCTCGAGCACCTTGACGTCCGGGTACTGGTCGCACAAATCGGGGGTCACGACGTGAGGTGTGGTCGTCATGAGAGTCTCCTGTCCATGAATGACACTGTGGGTAATAAAAACGCCCCAACCTGCAAGGGAAGGGGCGTTCGGTCATCGGCTCAGAGTCGCGTGGCGTCTCTGCGATGTTGCGAGCATCGGCGATGGGTCAGTAGCCTTGGCGCTTAAGCCTCTTGCGCTACTGGAATCACGTTCGAGGCGATTTTCTGATACTCCTCGATTTCGTGGAAGTTCATGTAACGATAGATTTCGCCGGCCAGGGCGTCAAATTCGCCCATGTAGCGCTGGTACTCAGCGACTGTCGGCAGGCGGCCTTCCACCGCGGCTACCGCTGCCAGCTCCGCCGAAGCGAGGTAGACGTTCGCGCCATCCCCCAGGCGGTTCGGGAAGTTACGTGTAGACGTAGACACGACGGTGCTCTTGGCAGCCACACGCGCCTGGTTACCCATACACAGTGAACATCCCGGCATTTCCATGCGGGCGCCTGCACGGCCGTAGATGCCGTAGTAACCCTCTTCGGTCAGCTGGTGCTGATCCATCTTGGTTGGCGGCGCCAACCACAGGCGGGTCTTCAGGCTACCCGCAGGCTGTTTCTCGAGCAGTTTACCGGCGGCACGGAAGTGACCGATGTTGGTCATGCACGAACCGATAAACACTTCGTCGATCTTCTCGCCAGCCACGTCGGAGAGCAGGCGAGCGTCGTCCGGATCGTTGGGAGCGCAGAGTACCGGTTCCTTGATCTCGCTGAGGTCGATCTCGATGACTTCGGCGTACTCGGCATCTTTATCCGCACGCATCAGTGACGGGTTGGCCAGCCAGGCTTCCATCCCTTCGATACGACGGCTGATGGTACGCTCGTCGCCGTAGCCGTTGGCAATCATCCACTTCAGCAGCGTGATGTTGGACTTCAGGTACTCGGTCACGCTCTCTTCGGACAGCGTGATGGTACAGCCAGCCGCACTACGCTCGGCCGAGGCATCGGAGAGTTCGAAGGCTTGCTCGACGGTGAGGTCTTCGAGGCCTTCGATTTCCAGCACGCGGCCGGAGAAGGCATTTTTCTTGCCGGATTTCTCGACCGTCAGCAGACCCTGCTTGATGGCGTAGAGAGGAATGGCGTGAACCAGGTCGCGCAGCGTGACGCCAGGCTGACGCTCACCCTTGAAACGCACCAGAACGGACTCGGGCATATCCAGCGGCATGACGCCAGTGGCAGCAGCAAAGGCAACCAGACCAGAACCTGCCGGGAAGGAGATACCGAGCGGGAAGCGGGTGTGGGAGTCACCGCCGGTGCCGACCGTGTCCGGCAGCAGCATGCGGTTCAGCCAACTGTGGATGATACCGTCGCCGGGGCGCAGTGAAACACCGCCGCGGTTCATGATGAAGTCGGGCAGGGTGTGGTGCGTGTCCACGTCCACCGGCTTGGGATAGGCAGCCGTGTGGCAGAAGGACTGCATGACCAGGTCGGCCTGGAAGCCCAGACAGGCCAGGTCTTTCAGCTCGTCACGGGTCATTGGGCCAGTGGTGTCCTGGGAGCCGACGGTAGACATCTTCGGCTCGCAGTACATGCCGGGGCGCACGCCGTTCAGGCCGCAGGCTTTGCCGACCATCTTCTGTGCCAGCGTGAAGCCTTTGCCGGTATCGGCAGGCTGGTCCGGCAGACGGAAAACGTCTGACGGCGCCAAGCCCAGGGACTCGCGCGCCTTGCCGGTCAGGCCACGGCCGATGATCAGCGGAATACGACCGCCTGCACGCACTTCATCGAGAATCAGCTGTGTTTTCAGCTCGAAGGTGGAGAGCACTTCATCGGTGCCGTGCTTGCACACTTTGCCTTCATAGGGATAGATGTCGATGACATCGCCCATTTCCAGCCTGGAAACATCCATCTCTACCGGCAGGGCGCCTGAATCTTCCATGGTGTTGAAGAAGATCGGGGCAATCTTGCCGCCAAAGCAGAAACCTCCGCCGCGCTTGTTGGGCACGTAAGGGATGTCGTCACCGAAGAACCACAGCACCGAGTTAGTGGCTGATTTGCGCGAAGAGCCTGTGCCGACTACGTCGCCCACGTAAGCCACCGGATGGCCCTTGGCTTTGACGGCTTCGATTTGCTTGAGCGGGCCAGTGGTGCCGGGTACTTCAGGCTCGATACCGTCACGCTCGTTCTTGAGCATGGCGTTGGCGTGCAGCGGGATGTCCGGGCGCGACCAGGCATCCGGCGCGGGCGACAGGTCGTCGGTATTGGTTTCACCCGGGACCTTGAAGACGGTCAGGGTGATTTTCTCTTCCAGCGCAGGCTTGGAAAGGAACCACTCGGCGTCGGCCCAGGACTGCATGACGTCCTTGGCGACGGCGTTGCCATTCTTGGCGCGCTCTTCCACGTCATGGAAAGCATCGAACATCAGCAGGGTGTGCTTGAGTTGCTCACCCGCTTCACGGGCCAGCTCTTCGTTATCGAGCAGCTCTACCATGGAGACGATGTTATAGCCGCCCTGCATGGTGCCCAGCAGTTTGACGGCATGGACCTTGTCGATCAGCGGCGAGGACGCTTCGCCTTTGGCCAACGCGGTCAGGAAGCCCGCTTTGACATAGGCGGCTTCGTCGACGCCCGGCGGTACCCGGTTGGTGATCAAGTCCAGAATGAACTCTTCTTCTCCGGCCGGCGGGTTCTTCAGCAGCTCGATCAGGTCGGCGACTTGTTCGGCGGTCAGGGGCTTGGCTGGGACGCCCTCTGCAGCGCGTTCCTCGACATGTTGGCGGTAAGCTTCAAGCACGTTGGGGCCCTCTCATCTTCTTGGTAGTGATCATCAGTGGTAGCAAAAGACGCCTGCACGGTAACAAGGACATCCTTCGATCACATGACATACGCTTGAGAATCAGCGTCTGGTGGATGGCTCGGATTCTACGGGAAACTGTCGACAATGTTAAGAAGTCAGGCGGGATGCCTACTTGTACTTTGTGTTGAGATGTTGAAAGCCGCTTTCCTGAGGGCGGTTTTTTTGATTAATGTGCCGTAAACGTGAAAGATTTTTACCGATAGGCGTGTTTTTAGGTGACGGCTGGTGTGATTATCGTGATGCCGCGTTACCATGACTGCCAAGCGAGTGCTGGCCTTTAGAGCTGGGTAGCCTCGGCAAGCGTGATTCCCGTGTGGAGCGTGATTCAGGCTTGCTATACATTAGCGTTGACGCATTTTTAAGCGAGGCTGGCAGATAGGTTTGTTCATCCTCGATCCAATCAGGGAACGGACGCCATTGGCGTTTATATATTGTACAATAGTGTGATAAACGCTTGGTGCTGGTGTTATGTCGATACAATTAATGGCGTTGCAAACAGCGGATCATGCGCTGCAAGCGGATGATCTGTTGCCCGAAAGTTTGCATGAGTTTTTAGCTTGCCCAACCCCCGATGCCTGGTTGCAGTGGGCATTGGCCAACCCTGAAACGCTGCTGATCGATCATGCGCAGTGTGAAAAGAAGGCGGCTTCCACGGCCATGAGCCTGCTGTATCGCTATGTGGACCAGCCGCTGCTGTTGAGCAAGATGTCTCAGTTGGCTCGTGAGGAGCTGCTTCATTTCGAGCAAGTAGTGGGCTTGATGGAGCGTCGTGGCGTTCCTTATCGCCATCTGACGGCGTCACGCTACGCCGAAGGCCTCAGAAAGCATTTACGCAGTCAGGACCCTGAGCGCTTGATCGATCTGTTGATCATTGGGGCGCTGATCGAGGCGCGCAGCTGTGAGCGTTTTGCACGACTCATTCCTTACCTGGACGAAGAGCTGGCCAGGTTCTATCGCACCCTGGTCAAGTCCGAAGGGCGTCATTTCGAAGACTATCTATTGCTGGCCCGCCAGCAGACCGATGCGCCTATCGACGAGCGCATCGCGTTCTTCGTTGCTCGTGAGGCGGAGCTGATCATGTCTCCGGATACGGCTTTTCGTTTTCATAGTGGCGTGCCCGCGTGATGCGCCGCTAGCCAAGGCAGGATGTGTAACATGCGTGATGCTCAACAGACAGATCAGTTGACCCTGTTTGGTCACTTCTCCTTGACCCAAGGGGAGGACGTGCTCACTCATTTCAGCTACGACAAGGTCAAGGCGCTGCTGGTATATCTGCTGCTCCATCGTCAGCCCGTCAATCGAGCCTCCCTGGCGGAGCTGCTGTGGCCAGACCAGGGCCTCTCCTCAGGCAGAACCAACCTGCGCCATGCGCTGCACTGCCTGCGCCAATCCATGGGCGAGCATGCCGATCACGTCCTCAACGTGTCGCGCCAGACCATTGCCTTTCATTTGCCGTCCCACTGGCAGGTGGATTTGCATGAGCTGCAGCAACTGCTGGAAGGGCCCAGGGATCTGGAGACGCTGGAAGCGCTGATGGAGTGCTACCAAGGGGATCTGATCGAGGAGCTGCAGCTCAGCAACTGCAGCGAGTTCCAGCGCTGGCTGGTGCAAGTGCGCAATGAGTGGCGCCAACGAGTCATCCGTTTTGCCGAACAGGTGCTGGAAGCACATGCCGAAGTGCCGGATGCCATGCTGGAAGGACTGGTCAGCCGCTTTTCAGGCTACGGCCCGTTCCACGAGCGCTGGGTGCGGCAGCTAGCCGAGCAGAACCAGATGGCCGCGGCTCACGAACAGTACAACAGCTACCTGCAACTGCTGGCACTCTCCGGGCAACAGCCTGAGCCCAGTTTCGTGCAATTGGCCAGTTTCTGGTCGGATGGTCACCACGACCCCCGGGCGATGTCGCCCCAGGGCGCCTTTTCGCGGGCGTTGGCGGCGGACAGCAAGCCGCTGCGCGAAGATGAGATCGAGCTGCGTCAGCTTTCGGTGATGGCCATCCGCTTGCGCTTGAAGGGTGACTGGCCAGATCGCGCGGCTACCCGCAACTGCCTGGCCTTGCAGCTGGAGCTGCTGAGATGGTTGGAGCAGCAGTGCCACCATCTGGGCGGTTTCTGGCTGCCGGGGGCAACGGGGGGCTTGGGTCTGGCCTGCTTCGGTACCCATGGTCCCGCCCATCAGCTGGCGGAGCTGGTGGCGCTTTACGAACACTGCCGTCAGGCGCTACCTCAGGAGAGCCGTCGCCACTGGGCCGGGGACGCCGAACCGCCGGTATTCGAACTGGCGGCCGGATTGCACAGCGGGCGCGTGGTCTACTTGCCCGAGCGCCAGCTGGCCGACCCGCTGGGCCAGGTGACGCAAGAGTCTCTGGAGTTGATGAGTGCCGCTGAGGGAAGCGAGCTGGTCATCTCTCAGGCAGCCAGCCAGCACATGCCCCCGGCGCTGGACTTGCAGCCCAGGCTGGTATCGCGTTTGGTGGCCAGCGATGGCCGCGTGCGTTTACGTGCGCTGGTGCTGGGCCAGAACGAAGGCGGGCGTGATGCCTTGCCACCGAGCCTGGTGGGAAGGGAAACCTCGCTACGCACCTTGCGCGATGCGCTGGCACGGGCTGGCATTGGTTTGCGGCAAAGCGTGTTGGTGCGGGGTGCCTCGGGCATGGGCAAGTCGGCGTTGATGGTGGGGTTTCGGCAGTTGGAGCTGAGCCGCGATGCGGCGATCTGCTGGCTTCCGACTACTCGGCTCTCGGTACTGGACCCATACGGTGTAGCCCGGTCGTTGCTGGCCTGGCACTTCGAACATCCGCCAACGCTCGATGCCGTGCATGCGCTGCAGGCAACGCTGGGCCTCGATACCTCGGATAGCGCGCGTCAGCAGCTGCTGGAAGAGGCGTTGGGGGTTCGCGAAGTTCAGGAAATCAGCCAGCTGACTCAAAATGGCGAAGCCGTGGAGCTGGTGGTGAAGCTCTTGCATCGGCTGATCGACCATCGTGCCGTGTCGCAAACTCTGGTGCTGATGATCGATGACCTGCAGTGGCTGGATGAACCCTCTTTCAATGTGTTGGCGGGGCTACAGGCACGTCTGTCGATCAACACGGCCTTCATGATGGTGGCCAGCCACCACGGCCGCGAACCGCTACCGGTCAAACTGCACTGGGATCAGCAGATCACCCTGAGCAAGCTGGATGCACTGCAGTCTTCGCGGCTGCTGTCGCAACTTTCTCGTCGTTATCGTATTCATCTGAGCCCACGGCTGCGCAACCAGATCATCGAGCGCTGTGATGGTGTTCCGCTGTATATGCAGGAGATCTGTCGTCGCCTCGACATGGATCGACGGGAGGGGCGCAGCGTACAGCTGGATGAGCTGCCCAAGGGGCTGCTGGGGCTACTGGCCAGTCGAATCGATCAGTTGGAAAGCGACCGGGATATTGCCCATATTGCAGCGGTGCTGGGCAAGCGTTTTCGACTGGACTTGCTGGCCGAATGCAGCGGTTGGGAAAAGCCCAGGTTGTGCCAAGCGCTAGAGCACATGCGGGCGCTGGAGATCATCGAGCCCATCGACAAGGAGGGCGGTGATCATGAGTACCAGTTCAGTCACCAGTTGCTTCAAGAGGCGGCCTACCTCTCCTGTCCCCGTGACGTCAGGGTCAAGCTGCATCAGCAGGTCGTGACCTTGATTGAGGAGCGTTTTCCGGTATGGATCAGTCGCCATCCGGGAGACTTTGCCACGCATCTGCGGCGCAGCGGCCACTATGCACGTGGGGCGCGCTACTTCGAGCTCTCCGCGCGGGAAGCGCTCAAGGTGAGTGCCAACCGCACGGCGCTGCGCATGGCCGACTTCGGCTTGGCCAGCCTGCGCCACGTAGCCCATGAGGTAGAGCGTGAAGTCAGCCTGCTGACGGTGCGTGGTCAGGCTGCGTTCGCCCTGGAAGGCCACGGTTCGCCCACGGCCCATGAAAGTTTTGTGAAGGCCCGTGAGCTGCTGCGCCAAACCGGGAGCGACACGCCTGACGACCCGGCAGACCTCGAGCAGATTTTCCTGGTGAAGTGGGGGCTATGGGTGGGGCGCAGCCAGCGCTATGCCCATGCCGACGCCTTTGCGCTGGCATCGACCCTGGCGGATATCGCCGCTCGCCTGGAAGACCCGCGCTACCGCCGATTGGCGGATTATGCGCGGGCACACTGTGAATACTGGGCGGGGCGTATTCAACAGGCCCACGACCACCTGGACGAAATCGATCCGCTGAATGCTCCCATGATGATCGAGTGGCTGCCGTTCTCGGATCATCCCCAGGTGACGGCGGCCTGTTTTCAGGGTTGGGCGCTTTGTCTGCGAGGTGATTACCATCGCGCAGAGTGGCATGTCGCGGCGGCCATTCGGCTGGCGGAGCAGATCGGCCACCCGGGTACCCTGGCCATGGCGCTGATGTTTGCGGCGGCATTGTATCGTCAGTTGGGCCATGTGCACTTGGCGGCCCGGCATGCCGAGCGAGCCGCGGCCATGACCGGTACGCCAGACCTGCAGCTTTGGCAGATTTCCGCGCAGGGGGTGCTGGGTTGGCAGCGGGCGTTGGCGGGGGATCAGGGCGGGCTGGTGCAAATGCACGACAGCCTGGATCAGATGGCCGAATTGAACGGCCGAGACCGCTTCCAGCGGCCCGTGTTGTGGTACTCCGATGCCTGTATCGAGCTGGGTGAGCTGCACGCAGCCGAAGAGTATCTCGACCAGTGCCTGGTGATTGCCCGTGAGCGCACGACTCTTTTCCTGCCCGAGCTGGCTACCCAACTGGCCCGCGTGCGTGACCTGCTGGGCCACCCTGCCCACGAGGTCAAGGCGTTGACGGAAATGGCTATTCAGCAATCCCGCGAGCATGGCAACCGCCATCAGGAGTTGGCGGCGCTGGAGCTATGGCTTACGCGTATAGCGCCCAATGACCAGCAGGCGAAAGAGGTGTTTCGTCGACTGTTGGGCGAGGTAAGCCATAGCGATGCGCCGGTGCTGGTGCGCTGGATCAGCCTGCTGGACCGTCGCTTGCCGCACCCGGTGAGCCTGGGCGGCGAGGTCTAACCGGCTGTGGCGGTTTCCCACCCGTAGAGTGTGGCGAGGGCCTCTTCTCGGTCCTCGCCACACACCTCCTTGTCGAAGTCGAACTGGCTGCATACGGCAGGGCGACGGGCATCACCAAAGAGCATGCAGAGGTTTTGCTCATTCAACTGCACGCAGCGAATGCCCGAAGGCTTGCCGCTTGGCATGCCGGGAATGGGCGAGCTGATGGACGGCGCTATGCAGCAGGCGCCACATCCCATGCGGCAAGACGCCTGCTGGTCGCTGGTAATCAGAGTCGTCATGGCGCTGCCTGCGCGGTAGCCCCCTTGTTGATACCTTCGAAGGCTTCTATATGGGTTTCCTGCTGAGTTTGTTCGGCGATACTGCTGGCCAGCCAACGGGCGATATTTTCCACGGTGGTGGGTGCCGGTAACACGCTGCACCGGTGAGTGGGCAGGGTGATCGAGAACGCTCCCTGTTCGGCTGTGTAGCGGCAGGTCAGAGTGGTATTCGTCTGCTCCGCCACATCGGCCTGCTCCAGCAGGTAACGGTTGTCCAGCCATTCACTCCATTGTGCCTCAAGAGCGGGCTGGCGCTGCTGGTGTTGATAGACATGCAGCCGTGAGCGGTGGCCATGGGCGATACGCTGGCAGTTGCCCAGATGGCGTTTCAGGCCGTGGCTGTAGCCATAGGATGCGCCTTCGATACGCTCTTCCTGCAGGTTCAGGGTGACACGGGTGACGTTGCGAGGCCGAGCGCGTGTCAGCTCTTCGCTCAGGAGCTGGGTCACCCTTGCCACCGAGATGTGTTCCCAGGGGAGCAGGGTGAACGCCTGCGCAGGCCCGCGTACTTCCATCGGATAGGGCGTGGTGGTGCGAATGCACAGGCCTTCTGCGCACTCGCTGACCTCTACGCCAGGCGCCTTGGTGGGCACCAGCAGCGTATGATCCAGCCCGTTGTCCAGCGTGCGCTTGATCCAGGGTTTCACTTCGCCAAAATCGAACAGCATGCCGTCTTCACCCAGTTCGCCATCCAGATGGGCGTCGACCTGCCAACTGCAGCCGGTCAAGCCGCGCTCAGGGCACCAGAGGGAGACATCGATATGGGTCAGGTGGTGAACGAATAAAGCCATCAATCGAATCCTGCGATCTTGTGGGTTTGCAGCGACAAGCGCCACTGGGGGTGGGCCATGCAATAGGCCGTCGTGGCGGCCACCGTGGCGGCATTGTGCTCAGCGACAGTGGTATGGATCGTGTCGGCATGCTGGGCGACGTGATCCATAGGCTGCAGGTAAAAGTGTCGAAAGTGCAGCGCGGTAAACTGCTCGGGCGGGGCGTCGTGCTGTGGGTACACCAGCTTCAGCTCATCCCCCTGATCAATGACCAGCGGGTTGCTGCCCTTGGGGCTGACGCATAGCCAGTCGATCCCCGCGGGGGCTGGCAGCGTGCCGTTGGTTTCCACGGCGACCTCGAACCCTTCGCTGTGCAGCATGGCGATGAGCGGGGTATCGAGCTGCAGTAACGGCTCTCCTCCGGTAAACACCACATAGGGCACCGCGCTGCCTGCGTTGGCTGGCCACAGCTGTTTGATATGCCGTGCCAGCTGTTGCGCACTCTCGAAGCGGCCGCCGTTGATCCCGTCGGTGCCAATGAAATCGGTATCGCAGAAGGTACACTTGGCCGTGGCTCGGTCGGCGTCACGCCCCGACCAGAGATTACAGCCTGTAAAGCGACAGAAAACGCTGGCGCGCCCCGCCTGGGCACCCTCGCCCTGCAGCGTGTAGAACGCTTCTTTGACGTGGTACATCAGCGGCCTCGCTCGGCAGGGGTGGCGTAAGCGAGGGGGTCGGTGGCCTGGTTGGCGGCAAAGGCCGCCAGCCGTTCGCGGCAACTGCCGCACTGCCCACAGGCGAGTTGCTGGCCTTCGTAGCAGGTCCAGGTATGCCGGTAATCGAGGCCCATGGCGAGCCCATCGCGCAGGATGTCGGCTTTACTGGAGGCCAGATAAGGGGCGTGGACGGTGACGGGCTCGAAGTTGGCAATCTGCGCCACGTCGTTCATGGCCTCGACGAAGGCCGGGCGGCAGTCGGGGTAAAGCACGTGATCGCCGCCGTGTGCGCCATAGTCGACACGGTTGGCGCCAATATTGACCGCCTTGGCAATGGCCAGCGACAGCAGGATCATATTGCGGTTGGGCACCACGGTACTGTGGAGCGAGTCGGCATCGTACTCCCCCTGGGGCATGGCCAAGGCCGAGTTGGTCAATGCCGAGTTGTCGATCAGCCCGTGAATGGCGCGAATATCGACGACCTGATGAGGGATGGCCAAGGACTCACATACCTGACGTGCAACGTCCAGTTCACGACGGTGGCGCTGACCGTAATCGAAGGATAGCGCATGGACAGCGAGGCCCTCGCGCAGCGCACGGTGAAGGACGGTATAGGAGTCCATGCCGCCGGAGTAGATGACGACGGTGGATGGCGCCTGGGCGCCGGATGATGCAGTGGATGACATGCTGGGTACTCATGGTCGGAGAATTTATGTCGTGCCTGCCTGAACCGCAGGGCGGTGTTCCGGGGTCCGGTCCGGAAGGCGGGCAGTTTACGCAATGCCGCTCTTGCTGACCAGTGCCCCGGGTGGCGGCATCCGGTGTGTCAATGGAATTGGCGTGATAAGCTACCCCTCTAAAGCCGCTAGAGATGGACGCATGGCCACCATAGAACATAGTGAAATCGTTCGAGCCTCCCCGGAGCGCGTATTTGACTTGTTACGCCGAGTGGAAGATTTTGCGGAGTATTCGGACTTGATACGCTCGATCGATCGTCTTGGCGAAAACCGCTACCGCTGGCATGTGCGGGCAGTGGGCATGGACTGGTCGTTTGACGTGGAGGTGACCGAGATCGAACCCCCGGAGGTATTGGCTTGGGAATCTCTGGATGGCGTCAAGAATCAGGGGCGCTACCAGCTGCGCGCCGTACCGGAAGGCACAGAGGTGTCACTGACCCTGAGTTATGACATTCGCAATCGTCTCATGGAAAAAGCGGTGAACAAGGCGGCCAGGCCACTGGTCGGAAAGGTCAGTCGACAAATTCTCGAGCGGGTTGAAGCACGCCTCCATGCGTAAATTATCTCTCTACTCCTGGCGCTGGGCGGCCGCGTTTGCGGTGGCTGCCATGCTGGCCTATGTATGGCTTTGGTACTCCCCGGACCTGATGGCGGTGAAGCGCTGGGCCGCCACCATGTCGCACCATCCGGTGGTCGTGGTGACCGTCATGCTGACCATGGCGGTGACACTTGCGATTGGCCTGCCCGGCAGTATTGGGCTGTGGTTGATCGCGCCTTTTTATCCGCCTTTGATCGCAACGCTCATGCTGACCGTCAGCAGTGTGGCGGGCGCCTGGGGGGCTTATTTACTGGCGGCGCGAGTCGGGCAGCGGTGGCAGCCCAAGGGGCTGACGCTCAAGGTCATGGATACCCTGAAAGCGCGAAGTGACCTGCTGACCCAATGTGCCATGCGAGTGCTGCCGGGGTTTCCGCACTCAGTGATCAATTTTGCGGCAGGCCTGGGGCATATTGCGCTGGGGCGCTATCTATTGGCTGCCACGCTGGGGCTGGCCGTGAAATGGGCCGTCTATAGCAGCGCCATTTACGGAGCGCTGGAAGCCATCGAGGAAGAGGACCCGCTACAGATGGACGTGCTGCTGCCCCTGTTGGCCCTGACGGCCCTGCTGCTGGCAGGGGCCTGGTACCGGCGCCGCCTGGAAGCGGCGCGGGATCAGACTTGAATTCAGGCGATCATTCCGCCTTGTGCATCGAGGCATCCAGATGATCGACCACCTCGGCCCAGTCGGCATCTTCTTCCACTGCTTCGCGTAGAAAATCCGCCTGGCCCTCGTTCCAGCAGGGGGCGTCGGCCAGCGGCATCTCCTTGGGTAACGGTGAATGTCGCTCAATAAAGCGTTCGATAGAAGCCGCGTCCGAGCGCAGCCCCAGCTGTTCAAACAGTTCACTAAAATGATGCACTGGTTGATCCATACGTTTTCACCTGTTTTCAGAAGGTTATGTTGCACTCCATGTGTCCTGTTTAACCATAGCCTGTCTGCTCCGGGATGCCAGTCTGGCTACCGCTCGCCCACTAACGGAGTGACGAAGCGCGTTGCTCGGTCGTCGTGGGTAAGCGGCTGCGCCAGCAAATGCACCAGCTTGGTGTAAGCTGCCTCGGGGGTCATGGAGCCCCCGGACAGCACGCCAGCATCCGTCAGGCCGTGGCCAGCAGAATAAGCGCCCAGGTGAAGGGTGCCTTGCGGGCACTGGCTGATCGCGGCCACCAGCTTTCCTTCTCCGCTGGCACGCGCCAGTACGGCTAACAGGTCCGGGTCGTCAGGCAAGTTGCCCGCTCCCCAGAGCTCCAGCAGTGCCCCCTTGACGCTGTCATTCGCCAGCCAACTGGAAAGTTGCCAGGCGGCTATGCCTGGCCACAGCGCGATGCGCACCACTTGCCCCTGAGCAAGGCACCCATAGTCCGGGAGTTCGAAGCGGGGCGCGCCACGCTGGTGAAGCGCCAGCCCCCGGCTGGGGTAAAGTACGCAGTCATCGCCTACCCGTTCGCCCAGCAGGGGGTAGTTGGGGGAGGCAAACGCGGTCATCGCTTCACAGTGCTGCTTCACCGCCCTGACACCCCGCATCAGGCGTCCCGCAAAGTAGATCGCCACTTCCTGAAGGGCGCTCATGGCGGCGAATTGCAGGGCGCCGCATACGTTGTCCAGAGCATCGCTATTGGCTGCCTCCAGCGGTTGCATGGCCCCTGTTAATACGACCGCCTTGTCCAGTCCTTGTAGCTGATAGGCCAGGCTCGAGGCGCTCCAACTGAGCGTGTCTGTGCCGTGCAGGATGACAAAGCCCCGGTAGGCGGAAAAACGGGCGGCGATATCGCCTGCCAGCGTTTGCCACGTGGCAGGCGTGGCGGCGCTGGAGTCGATCAGTGGGTCATGGCTGATGATGTCGTAGGCGGGGAGTGCCTGCTGTTGCGGGATAGGCAACTGCTGTAGAGCATTGTGTAATCTGTCGGCAAAGTTGCCTGCTGGCATCAGTCCGGTGGCGGTTGGCTGCATGCCGATCGTGCCACCGGTGTAGATGATCAGTATCCGCTCATGTGGGTAGGGGGTGTCTGTCAAACGAGGAGCGTTACTCATGGCCATGTCCTGGTAAAGGCAAAAAAGAGTTATTGAAGGTAGACGCGCAGCTGACCGCCTTGATCATCCAGCTGCCGGTTGCGACCTGCCAGACAGGCAAAGCCGCAACAAACCAGAATCAAGCCGATCAGTAGCCAGCCAATGTGTGCGGTCGAGGCGCCCATTTGCAGCATCACACCCACGCCGAAGGGGCCCAGCGCGGCCAGGGTGTAGCCGCCTCCCTGCACCAGCCCGGAAAGCTGTCCAGCCAAGGGGGCGTTGGCCGTGCGCAGCACCAGCAGGGCCAACGCCAGGCTGAAACTACCGCCCTGACCGAGGCCCAGCAGGGTGGCGCCAGGCCATCGCCAAGCCAATGGGGCAATCAACAGTAGCGCCAGGCCGATGGCCGTGGCGGCCAGTACCATGAGGAGAGCAGGCCGCTGGTCCTTATGCAAGCGGGCAACCCATGGGGCGGCCAGTGCCGAGGCCAGTTGGCTCATGATGGAGACCGCCATGGTCCAGCCAGCGTCTGCTTCGCTGTAGCCCCGGTCGATGAGCAGGGTGGGCAGCCAGCCAAACACGATGTAAGCCATGGAGGATTGAATGCCCATGAAGAGCATCACATGCCAGGTCAAGGGTTGGCGTAGCAAAGCGGCAAGCGGCACTCGGAAGGTGGGCTGAAGCGATGGTGCTGCGACGGGGCGTGGCGCAAAGCCCGACCATAGCAGCCAGGCTGCCAGGGCCAGTAGTGACCAGCTCATCAGGCTGAGTTGCCAACTGCCCAGCCAAGTCAGTAGCGGGACGCTCAGCCCTGCCCCCAGGGCGCCACCAAAGCAGAGCGCCATGGTGTACAGCCCGGTCAGCAGGTCGGCGCTGTGCGGCAGTTCGCGTTTGACGAGGGCGGGAAGCAGTGTGCCCGCTATCCCGATAGCACCGCCTGCCATGGCCGACCCCAGGTACAGCAACCCTGGCCAGGGAACTCCCCGTACCAGCAGGCCGGTCGCCAACAGCAGCAGTGCGGCACTCAGTGCCCGCTCACTGCCCAGGCGTTTGCTGAGCCAGGGTGCCAGCGGTGCGGCAAGACCCAGGCACAGCACGGGCAGTGTGGTCAAAATACCGGCAGCGGTAGGCGACAGCCCCGCGCTTTCCTGCAGCCTGTGCAGCAGGGGGGCCACCGAAGACATGGCCGGGCGCAGATTGAGCCCAACCACGAACATCAACAGGATGAAGCTGACGGCGCGGCGTGTCACCATGACGCGAACTTATTGCATGTAAGGGCGCAGGTCGCCGCGTACGGCATCCAGCAGGGTGATGAAGTGATAGTCCTGTGGGGTGTCGATGGCGTCCACACGTACCTGGGTTCGCATGCCCTTGTTGATGTCCAGCTTGTCGTAGATTTCCAGGGTCAGCTTGCGTGCCGGTTTGTCGCCTAACGCAATGGCGCCCTCGGCTAAATTGAAGGTTTCCAGCAGGGTGGCCCTGATGCGCGTACTGTTGCCTTCACTCAGCACGCGGCGCACGAACAGCCAGCCTTCACAAGGCAAGGAGGCGTTGTCATCGCACTCGCGCAGGAACAGCGTCCGATAGCAGGCGCCTTCCTGGGATGCTTTTTCGGCCATGCTGCGGTAAGCCTGCACGACCTGGCCAGAGGAGGCGCGGGCATCTTCCAGACGCTGTGAAATACCCTGATGTTCGCGGCTCAGCTGCTCCTGACGCTGAAAAGTCAGCCACTGGCGATAGTCTGCCATCAGTTGTGAAGACGCCATAGTCACTCCATGAATTGGTTCAGCGAAACGCCGGAATATGCGAGGCGATACATTCGCACATTCCGGTCCTTTGGGCTAGCGGCGAGCGCGGCGGCGACGTTCGCCACCGTTATTCGCTTGAGTGCTCTCGGAGGAGCGGCGGGCACGCGGTTGACGCTGGCCGCGGCGGCCGTTTTCGATAGGTTCGGGCTTGGCGTTGGGGTCAGGTTCGAAGCCGGGCTCAACGTGCTTGGGCAACGTTTGATTGATCAGCCGCTCGATGTTCTTGAGCAGGCCATGCTCATCGACGCACACCAGTGACACCGCTTCACCATTGCTGCCCGCACGGCCTGTGCGCCCGATGCGGTGGACGTAATCTTCGGCGACGTTGGGCAGGTCAAAGTTGACCACGTGGGGAAGTTCGCTGATATCCAGACCGCGTGCGGCGATATCGGTGGCAACCAGGACCTGCAAGTCACCGCTCTTGAAGGCCCCGAGTGCTCGAGTGCGCGCTCCCTGGCTCTTGTTGCCATGGATCGCCATGGCCGGAATGTCCTGCTTGGTCAGCTGCTCCGCCAGGCGATTGGCGCCGTGCTTGGTGCGCGTGAAGACCAGCACCTGGAACCAGCCATGTCGCTGAATCAAATGGGCCAGCAGGTCGCGTTTCTTGTCGCGATCCACGCGGTAGATGGCCTGCTCGATTTTTTCGGCCGTGGTGTTGCGCGGCGCCACTTCGATCATCGCCGGATTGTTCAGCAGCTGCTGGGCCAGGGCCTGGATCTCGTTGGAGAAGGTGGCCGAGAACAGCAGGTTCTGACGCGCTTTGGGTACCAGGCGCAGCAGACGTTTGATGTCGTGGATGAAGCCCATGTCGAGCATGCGGTCGGCTTCATCGAGTACCAGTATTTCCACGGCAGACAGGTCTACGTGACCCTGCTGGTGAAGGTCCAGCAGGCGTCCCGGCGTGGCCACCAGCACGTCCAGACCGGCTTTCAGGGCGTCTACCTGGGGTTGCTGGCCAACGCCGCCAAAAATGATGTGCGAGCGCAGTGACAAGTGCTGCCCATAAGCGGTGACGCTTTCACCCACCTGGGCGGCCAGCTCGCGGGTAGGGGTCAGGACCAGTGCACGTACCTGGCGTTTGCCCGGGCGTTTGCCTTGCACCAGGCGTTGCAGCATGGGCAGCGTGAAGCCAGCGGTTTTGCCGGTGCCCGTCTGTGCGCTGGCCAGCAGGTCTCGTCCTTCCAGAACGACGGGAATGGCCTGGCGTTGAATCGGGGTGGGCTGATGATAGCCCTGTGCGCCAACGGCGCTGAGTAGATCAGGGTGCAGACCAAGGTCAGAAAAGCTCATGCATTCTCCGCAGTCGCCAACCCCTCACTCTCTGAGTGAGGGGTTGGCGTCATGTTCAAGATACGAGGATGTCATTGCGCCATGAAGGCGCATCTAAGAATCAGATCGGGCAGCCACGACGGGCGTTTTAAAGCCACGCAGCCATTGCCCGCAGGGCTGCGTGGAAGTGATGGGGTGGCGCTTGCGAAAGGCGCTGTCGCCTAGTGTAACACGAAAGTCGCACTCAGCGCCGTTCATGCAGTCTTGAATTAGCGGCCCGTGAAATAGCCATTGCGCTGAACCTGCTCGGCGATTTGCACGCCTAGCAGGTTCCAGCTTTCACCCAGTGCGCGTACCAGGGCCGGGTAGCCGTCCTCCTCCAGGGGCGTTTCCGTGGTAAAGCTTTGCAGTGTGACCAGGCTATTGTCCTCGCGCCGTAGCTGCCACTGGCCGCTGGCCACTGCCATGCCATCGTGGCGTCCCTGGAACTGATCCACCTCAACGGATAGCGTCAAGGCGTCTGGCAGGGCGCCCTCTGAACGCACCACCTGCAGCTGGGGAAGCTGCTGGGCCAACTGCGCTCGCAGGCTACGTTCCAGCTGACGGCCAATGCCCTCGGCCCACTGGTGTTCACGAGCCTGGTTCAACGTGATGTCGTCCAACTGCATGACGATGCCATCCACGTCCAGATAGTGCGCCAAGCGTGGAGCGCGGATGGCCAGCGTGCCCGTGGGTTGGCTAGGGGCGCTGCTGGCCGCAGGGCTGGGGAGCATGTAGCGGGCAGGAGGAGTGACACTGCTTGCGCATGCGGTCAGCGCTACACAGGCAGCGACAATGATTAGCAGTCGTGTAAAAGGTTGCATCATGTTCTCTCCTGTCAGCGTGGGGCGCGGGGCGTCGGGTCCTGGGTGTCGAGGTTATCGAACAGCAGGGCGCGAGGATTTTCATTCAGCGTACGCGTAAGCGGCTGCAGGTCTCGCATCAGGCGGTCCAGCCGCTCGATGGCCGTGGTCAGCTCCTGATAGGCCGGTGACGACGGCGAGACACCCTGTAGCGTACTGCGCAGCTCTTCCAGCGTGCTGTTCAGGTTGCCGCCAATCGCGCGAGTTTCAGGGTCGCTGAGCAGTTCGTTGACCGAACGGCTGACGTCACGCACTTCGTTGAGCACCTGCTCGGAGGCTTGCAGGTTGCGGTCCATGCCCGCCAGAAGCGGTTCGACCTCCAGTGCGTTGAGCTTTTCCAGCAGATCGGTAATCTGCCCCTGAATCTGGGCAAAGCCACCGGCGACGGTGGGGAATACCGTCCGTTCCGAGAAAGTTTCCGCTATGTATTCATCGGCCAGGTCGCGCTGGAAGTTCAGATCGACGAACAGCGCCCCGGTGAGCAGACTGCCGTTTTTCAGCGACGCACGTAGGCCCAGACTAAACATCCTGGTGAAGCGATTGTCCCAATCTCCCAGATCGATATCTGAATTCTCGATGCCCAGCCGCTGGGGCTCGATGCGAATCAGTACGGGGATCGCAAACCGTGCTCTGGAATCAGGCTGAGGCGCGGTAAAATTCCAGGGTACCGCTGCCACGGTACCGATGCGCACGCCGCGAAACTCCACTGGCGCTCCGCGGGAAAGACCACGCACCGTGTCGTCGACCAGCAGCACGTATTCCAGGTAGCGGTTGAAGGTACCTTCGCGGGCGTCGTCTTCATCGGCGTAAAGATTGAAGCGCGCGTTATGCTCAACGGGTCGTCCCATGGGCAGATCTTCGGGCACGCCAAAGGTCACACCGCCGCCCAGCAATGCTTCGAGCGATTCGACATTGACCCGAAAGCCATTGGCATCCAGGCGAAAATCGACGCCGCTGGCCGTCCAGAATCGGGTGCTGTCGGTCACCAATTGGGAATAAGGTTCTTCGATGAAAACCTGGTGATACATGGTGCGCGAATCGGCATCGAAGCGGGTGTCTTCGACGCGACCAACGGTATAGCCCTGATAGGAAACCGGGTCGCCGACGCGTAGGGAGTTGCCCAGTTGGCTGACCAGGCTGATTTGAAGTCCGGCCTGTCCTGCCGTGGCCACCGGCGGCACGTCGCTGACGGAGAACTCCCTTCTCGGTTCGTCCGATTGGCCGGGCTCCAATTGAAGGTAGGCTCCGGATAGCACGGTGCCCAGGCCGCTGATGCCTTCGCGGCCAATGCGCGGCTTGACGACCCAGAATCGGCTGTCCTCTCTGAGCATGGCTTCGGCTTCGGGCTGGATTCGGGCGGTCATCACGGCTTGTGAGAGGTCGTCCGACAGGCGCACGCTTTGTACGCGACCAATCTCGACGTTGCGGCTGCGTATCAAGGTGCTGCCTGCCTCGATGCCTTCCGCGTTGCTCATGGTCAACGTGATCAAGGTGCCACGGCTGGTGTAGTTGTCATACACCAGCCACAGGCCAATGATGACGGCCACGAGCGGTACGATCCAGATGGGCGACAGGCGTGTCTGCCGAGAGGCTTTGGCTCGGTGGAGTTCGTTGTCAGTATCGGTGTTGGGGGTTACATCATTAGCCATCAATAGCGTCCTTGGTGGCCGTCGTGCGGCGGGCAGGGCGTGGAGTCGGAGAGTCCCAGATCAAGCGAGAGTCGAACGTCATGGCGGCCAGCATGGTCAGCACGACCACGGCGCCAAAAGCGAGTGCTGCGGGGCCGGGGGTGATCGACATCAGCGAACCGGCACGGATCAGGGCAACGAGAATCGCTACCACGAATACATCCACCATGGACCAGCGGCCAATGAACTCGGTGATGCGATATAGCCGCGTGCGGCTGTTGGCGTTGAGCTCGTCGCTGCGATTGATCATCAGGCATAACCATACCAGCGCGACCAATTTGCCGACAGGCACGATGACACTGGCAATGAAAATCACCGCAGCCACGGGCCATGACCCCATTTGCAGGAGCTGCACAACACCGCCAATGATGGTCGAGGGTGCCGTATGGCCAAGGCTGGTAGTGGTCATGATGGGGTAGACATTGGCAGGAATATACATGATCGCCGCAGCAAAGAGCAGCGCCCAGGTGCGCTGCAAGCTGTACGGAAGCCGTGTGTGCAATTTTTCGTGGCAGCGAACGCACCGTCCATGGCCTTTGTCCAGGCGGTTGACCAGCCCGCAGGTGGGGCAGCCCGTCACGTTCTGGCTCGCCGCCGTGGCACCCGTCAGGGTGCCTTCCGGGGCCAGTGGCTCGCCCTCCAATGAAAACCACATCCAGTCCGCGTCGATGGACTGTGTGGTCATCAGTAGCAGGATCGCGAACACACAGAAGGCCCAAAAGGAGATGCCTAGCTCGATCTGTGCCATGCCGGCCACTTTGATCAGGCTGACCAGCGCGCCGATGATGAATACATCGGCCATCATCCAGGGGGTCAGGTGGGCCAGTGAGCGAGCGATATCACGACTCAATGGCAGCGGGCGGGCGCGCAGTAGCCCGAACTGCAGCCAGATGACCCCCGTCAGGTAGACCGCAGGCAGTACCACGATGGTCATGATCACTGCGATGGCCACGACAGGCTGATGAAAATTGATCAGCGCCGTGGCCGTCTGGGTCAGCTCGATGCGGTTGCCGATACCGCCTACGCTGAAGCTGACGAAAGGAAACGAAACGGCCAGGATGAGTGCCACCAGTGAGGCAATGGCCAGTGCCATGCTACGTTGCGCGGGGTAGCGGTGGCGCTTGACCAGCACATGGGAGCATCGTGGGCAGGAGGCCTTCTCACCCGAGCCCAAAGGGGGCAGGGCCGAGACCCAGTCGCACTCATGGCAGGCGCGCAGCCGTCTGCGCTGGACGCGTGCCTCGGGGGGCGTGCAGTCCACGGCGGGGGTATGCATGGAAAGGGTGGGTCGTTTCATGAAAGAGACATCAGGTAATAGCAAACTCTCGATAGTTGGCGCATTTTAAATCAATATAGAGCCGAGACGTGAGTGTCAAATCAGGGTCACCACGCTTCTCTTGAACTCGGTGCTTGACCCCGCCTCCCGGTTCGACAAGGATGCAGCCGCGATAGTGCCTAATACGATGACATTAAGGAACCGAAATGTTGCTTGCCTTTGTAGCAGTGGTGGTAGGGCTCGTCCTGCTGATCTGGAGTGCTGAAAAATTTATCGATGGCGCTGCTGCTACCTCGCGGTGGTTGGGGTTGTCGCCACTGCTGATCGGTATGCTGGTGATCGGATTCGGAACGTCGGCCCCTGAAATGATGGTCTCCGTACTGGCGGCCATGCAGGGTAATCCCGGGCTGGCGGTAGGCAATGCTTACGGATCCAATATTGCCAACATAGGGCTGGTGCTGGGTTTTGTGGCGCTTATAGCGCCGCTGGCGGTGCACTCCAGCGTTATTCGCAAGGAGATGCCGCTATTGGTGGCGGTCATGCTGCTGACTGGTTACATGCTGATGGATGGCTGGATTTCCCGCGGTGAGGCAGTGTTGCTGCTGGCCGCGCTGGGGATCTTCATTACGGTCAGTATCATCCAGTCACGGCGTCATCAGGCGGATGCACTGACCGATGAAGTGACGGAGAGCCTGGACAGCAAGCCGCTGTCACGTGGTAAAGCAGTGATGTGGACGCTGGTGGGGTTAGTGCTGTTGGTAGCCAGCTCGCGTCTGTTGGTGTGGGGCGCGGTAGAAATTGCCGTAGGATTTGGTGTCAGCGATCTCATCATCGGTTTGACGGTGGTGGCCGTCGGTACGTCGTTACCCGAGCTTGCCTCGTCCATCAGTGCCTTGAGGCGCAAAGAGCACGATATGGTGCTGGGCAACGTGGTCGGTTCCAATCTGTTCAATAGTCTGGCCGTCGTCGGGTTGGCGGGTGTGATCGCGCCAATCGAGGCGGGTCGTGAGGTGCTGGTGCGTGACTGGAGCGTGATGACCTTCATGACGCTGATGATGGTGCTGTTTGCATTCTCCTGGCGTGGCCGTCCGCGGCGGATCAATCGTCTGGAGGGTGGCGTGCTGTTTTCCCTGTTTGTCGCCTACACCGGCTACATGGTCAGTCTGGTGGTGATGACATGACTTTTTTTAATTGAAAAAGAGCAGTTTGCCTGAATGGCATGCGTCAATGCGACACAGCTTTTTGGGCAAACTTGCGCTGTATAACGGGTGTCGAAGCGTTAAAATGCAACACAGCTAAAGAATAAGCTTAGTGCTTATAACTAAAATGCGGTGCCATTAAGGCTCAACTAAGCTTGTGTAACCCATTGATGGGATATTGATCCAGGTCTTAGGAGCGTGTGATGGAACTCGACCCCCTTGTACTATCGCGAATGCAGTTCGCCTTCGTTGTATCGTTTCATGCGATCTTTCCGGTCTTCACCATCGGACTGGCGTCTTACATAGCGCTGCTTCATGGGCTGTTCTTCAAGACCAACAACCCCGCCTGGGACCGCCTGGCACTGTTCTGGACCAAGGTGTTTGCCGTGGTTTTCGGTATGGGCGTGGTCTCCGGGATCGTCATGTCTTTTCAGTTTGGCACCAACTGGAGTAACTTCTCCCAGGCAGCGTCCAACTTCCTCGGGCCGGTGCTCAGCTACGAGGTCGTTACCGCTTTCTTCCTTGAAGCGGCATTCCTCGGTGTCCTGCTCTTTGGCCGAGGCAAGGTGCCACAAGGGGTGCACTTGTTTGCTGCCATCATGGTGGCGATCGGTACGTTCATTTCGTCGTTCTGGATTCTTTCTGCCAACAGCTGGATGCATACGCCGGCAGGGGTAGAGCTCATCGACTATCGGTTCCACGTGGTTTCCTGGACCGAAGCGATATTCAACCCCTCCTTTCCTTACCGCTTCGCACACATGGCCATGGCATCCTTCCTGACCGGTGGCTTCGTGGTGGCCGGTGTGAGTGCCTGGTTCCTGCTGCGTGGTCGTGACCCGGAAGCCAACCGTCGAGCACTTTCCATGTGCCTTTGGTTGCTGCTGTTTTTGGCGCCAGCCCAGGCGGTCGTGGGGGACTTCCATGGTTTGAATACCCTGGAGCACCAGCCGGCCAAAGTGGCGGCCATGGAAGGGCATTGGGAGACCTCTGGCAACGTTCCGCTGCTGCTGTTCGCCATCCCGGATCAGGAAGCACAAACCAATCGCTTTGAAATCGGCATTCCCAATCTTGCCAGCCTCATCCTGACCCACTCTACGGATGGGGTTATTCAGGGGCTGAATGAATTTGCTCCTGAAGAGCAGCCACCGGTCTGGATCGTCTTCTGGGCGTTCCGCGTGATGGTGGGGATTGGACTATTGATGATTGCCACCGCCTTGGCAGGACTGTTCCTGCGTCGTAAAGGCAAGTTCCATCAGCACACCGGGTTCCTCAAGACGCTGGTGTATATGATCCCCATGCCGTTCGTCGCCGTGTTGGCTGGCTGGGTAGTCACCGAATCTGGACGAGCCCCATGGCTGGTATACGGCATGATGACCCACGCAGAAGGCGTTACGCCTTCGCTGACCGGCCCCATGGCGCTGTTTACGCTGGTGGGCTACGTGCTGGTGTATGCGGTGGTGTTCTATGCCGGTATCTACTACCTGACCCGCGTGGTGCGTAACGGCATGCTGCCCAAGGAAGAGCGTGAAACGGTAGGTGACAACTTCAGACGCCCCATGCGCCCGCTATCGGCCACGGAAACTCCCTTTGATGACGATGTCGACCCGGTGAGGAACTGAGACATGGAAATGTTTGATCTGACGATAATCTGGGCAGGCATCATCGGGTTCGGGTTGATGATGTACGTGTTGATGGACGGTTTCGATCTGGGGCTTGGGATTCTGTATCCCTTCGCCCCGGACGAAGATGCCCGGGATGTGATGATGAACTCCGTGGCGCCGGTCTGGGACGGCAACGAGACGTGGCTGGTGCTGGCGGGTGCCGGTTTGCTCGGGGCTTTCCCGCTGGTCTATTCGGTCTTCCTGCCCGCACTCTATATTGGCGTGTTCTTGATGCTGGCGGGGCTTATTTTCCGGGGGGTGGCCTTCGAGTTCCGCTTCAAATCCCGGCGCAATCGTCGCTGGTGGAACCGCGCTTTCTGTTGGGGCTCCGGCGTGGCCGCTTTCGCTCAAGGGGCGGTGGTCGGTGCTTACATTCAGGGGTTTCATGTCGAAAACTTTGCCTTTGCAGGTGGCGCTTTCGATTGGCTGACGCCATTCTCGGTACTGACCGGCTTCGGCCTGATGGCAGGTTATGCGTTGCTGGGAGCCACCTGGCTGATCTTGAAATCCGAGGGGCATATTCAGGAGTGGGCTTACAAGGTGACGCCGCTGCTGTTGGCGCTGGTGCTGGGCGTCTTCGGTATCATTAGCATCTGGACACCGTTCGTGAATCCGGTGGTTTGGGAGCGCTGGTTCGGTCATTTGCAGCTGATCTGGATATTCCCGGCACTGGCGCTGCTGTCGGCCTTCATGGTGTATCGCTCCGTGAAGCGTCGTAACGAGGGCATTCCCTTCGTGGCCACCATCGGCATCTACGTGTTCACTTACCTGGGGCTGATCGTCAGCAAGTGGCCCATCATCGTGCCACCGAACTACACGCTGTGGGATGCCGCCTCCGCCCCTGAGTCTCAGCTGTTCCTGCTGATCGGTGTGCTGTTCGTCATTCCGATCATCCTGACCTACACTGCCTGGACCTACTGGGTCTTCCGCGGCAAGGTGCGCGTTGGCGAAGGGTATCACTGATTCATGGCCTCTCCTGCGGCCCAGTCGAATTCGTTGACGCCGCGCCGTTGGCTGAGCACGCTGGCTCGTCGTGAGCGTGCTCGGCTAGCGCTGGCAGCGTGCTTCGGCGTGCTGTCTGGTGCTCAGACGATCCTGCTGGTGGTCGGGTTGGCGTGGTCGATTGAGCAACTGGTCGTGCATGGCCGCTCACCTGTCACGCTGGTACCCGTGCTGCTCGGCCTGGTGGTGGCCGTGGCGTTGCGCTCACTGTTTCTTGCCCTGCAAGAGTCGTTGAGTGCAACTGCCAGCTTGCGCATCCGTCAGTACGCTCGGGAGCAGGTCTTGAACAAGGTTGCCGCGCTAGGCCCGGTCTGGATGACGCGGCAGCAGAGCGGAGCCTTGGCGACCCAGTCGGTTGAGCACATCGAAGCCCTCGATGGCTATTTTGCGCGCTTTCTACCCCAAATGCGCATCGTGCTATTGCTGCCACTGCTGATTGCCGCGGTGGTGGGGTGGCTCGATTATCTGGTGGCCATCTTCTTGTTGCTCTCTGCGCCATTGATTCCGCTGTTCATGGCGCTGGTCGGCATGGGGGCAGAGCGTCTCAACAAGGAGCAGTTCGCTTCTGTTGCCAGGCTCTCGGCGCATTTCGTTGACCGCGTACGCGGCATGACGACGCTGCAGCTGTTTGGTCATACGCGTGCTGCCCAGCAGGACGTCTGGTATGCCACTGATCAGTATCGCCGCCTGAGCATGCGCACGCTTAGGTTGGCATTTCTTTCGTCAGCGGTATTGGAATTTTTTGCCTCGGTGGCCATTGCCGTCGTCGCCATGTACGTGGGGTTTGGTCTGTTGGGCTATATCGATTACGGTCCTTCCCCCTCGCTGACCCTGTTCAGTGGTCTGGCGGTGTTGCTTCTGGCTCCGGAGTTCTTCCAGCCCTTGCGCACCCTCTCGCAGCATTATCACGACCGTGCTGCGGCGCTGGGGGCGGCAGAGAGTATCGTGACCATCCTCGATGAGCCTGACGTGGTGCCGACTCGGTTTGACGCCCCCGCCGAACCAGATGCATTGATTGAATTGGTGGATGCCGAGGTGGGCTATGGTCGGCACTCGGCGGTCTTGACGGGCGTCTCGGCTACGATACGTCAGGCGGATGTGGTGGTCATTACCGGAGAGTCAGGCAGTGGCAAATCTTCCTTGCTGGCGCTGATGGCCGGTTTCATGGCGCCTCTGCGTGGCGCTTGCAGAGTCCGCCAGGGCGAGCAAGTGGCGTGGCTGGATCAATCACCCTGCATCATTCAAGGGTCGTTGGCCGATAACCTGCGCCTGGCGGCGCCTGATGCGACACCGGCTGCCATGCAGGAGGCCCTGGAAAAAGCTGGCCTGGGGGAACTGTTGGTTGCCTTGCCCCATGGCCTGGAGACGGTGGTGGGGGAGCGCGGGGTCGGCTTGTCGGGAGGTCAGGCGCAGCGCTTGACCCTGGCTCGGGTATTTCTCAGCCAGGCACCGCTGGTGTTGTTGGATGAGCCCACGGCCAGCCTTGATTCGGCGACGGAAAAGAGCGTGATCGACGCACTGCTGGCCTGGTCGGCGGAAGGGCGAACGTTAGTCATGGCAACACATCACCCTGCGGTGATGGCCGTTGCCACTCGCCACTGGGTGTGTCGAGACGGCCAGCTTCACGAGGTGGCGCCATGAAGTTTCTGCACAATGACCTGAGCCCATGGCTGGCGCTCATGTTAAGGCGCAGGCAGCGCTTCCTCGTGGGTGCGCTGCTGGTATGGGTAACGTTGCTGGCGGGCCTTGCCCTGCTGGGTTTGTCCGGCTGGTTCATTGCGGCGTGTGCCTTGGCGGGCATTGCGTTGGCTGCCGGGTTGCCGTCATCGCTGGATATTTATGTGCCCGGCGGCGGCATTCGTTTTTTTGCCTTGCTGCGCACCGTCGCTCGATATACCGAGCGGCTCTACAACCACAATACCGTGCTGACGCTGCTGGCGGATTTACGCTATCGCGTCTTTGGTGACTTGACGCGCCTGGATGACGCATCGCTGCGGCGTCGGCGAGTCGGTGAGTGGTTGAGTCGCCTGACGGCGGATATCGATGCCCTGGATAGCCTGTATCTGCGCCTACTGGTGCCGCCAGTAGTGGCCTTGTTTAGTGTCTGGATCGTCGCAGGTTTCATCGCTATCTGGTTGCCGCTGGTGGGAGCCGTCGTGGCCTGTGTATTGACGCTGCTGTGGCTGGTCATCACCCTGGGCTTTGCCAGGCTGGGTTTCACCAACAGCCATCGGCAAGTGGATGATCAGGAGGAGCTTCGGCGGCTGGTGTTGGATCAGGTACAGGCGTCTGCTGAGCTGCTGAGCTACCGAACCAGTGACTGGTACCGCAGGAAAATACGAGCTCACGAACAGCAAGCGCTGGATAACCAGCGTCAGTTGGCCGTGAAGGCTGCGCTGGGAAATGCGCTACTGATGGCGGTAACGGGGCTGTTGATCATCGGTGTGCTCTGGCTGGGGGGGCTGGCACTGGCCGAGCAGCGCGTGGTGGGCCCCATCATGGTCATGGCCGTGATTGCCGTGTTTGGTATCAATGAGGTGCTGGCCAGCCTGCCTGCCGCTTTTGTGCGGTTTGGCGCCAGCCACGGGGCGGCCCAGCGGCTGAATGCCCTGCAGGCGACACAAGGGCAAACGCGTGTGGGCTCTCTTCCGGATGACGAGGGTGGCCATGCCCTGCAACTGCGTGAGGTCATGTTCCGTTATCCGGATGTGGCGGGCTGGGCGATATGCCAGGTTTCCCTGACCCTGCCCGCCGGTCAACGTGGTGCCATCATGGGTATTTCGGGTTCGGGCAAGTCGACGCTGGCCAATTTGATCATGGGCCGCATCTCTCCCACTGAGGGGGACGTGTGGGTGGCGGAGCATGCACCCTCGGCCGTTACCCTCGAAAGTAGCGCAGCGCATATGGGTTATCTGCCCCAGCAAATAGACCTGTTCGATGGCTCGCTGGCCGATAACCTGCGGATCGCCAAGCCTGACGCGACAGACGAAGAGCTTTGGCAGGTGCTGGCCCAGGTAGCGCTTTCAGATTGGACGGCACGCCAGCCTCGTCAGCTGGCGACTCAGGTGGGAGAAAGAGGGCAGCAGCTTTCAGGCGGGCAGGCGCGCAGAGTGGCGTTGGCGAGGCTTTTTTTACGCTCACCCTCGGTGGTATTGCTGGATGAGCCCTTCGCGGGAGTGGATGCGGCAACGGCCCGGCACGTAGCGGCCTCGCTGGACGCCTGGTTGGTAGGCCGTACGGCGATTTTCTTTGTTCATCAAGTGGATGATGCGGCCCTGGTGCCGGGGTTGGCTCATCAATGGCGGCTTGATGGCGGTAAGTTAATTCACGATACTTCATCATGATATTCACCGAATCGGCAAGTAGGCGACGACCATGAACGACTTTTTACGACACCTTCCCAAGGCTGAGCTTCACTTGCAT
Source organism: Halomonas sp. 141 (assembly GCF_002810305.1). NCBI lineage: Bacteria > Pseudomonadati > Pseudomonadota > Gammaproteobacteria > Oceanospirillales > Halomonadaceae > Halomonas > Halomonas sp. 141. Next base: position 412 of record NZ_PINZ01000009.1, on the reverse strand, counting down.
ATCGAAGGCTCTCTCGAGCCGGAACTGATGTTCCAACTGGCGGAACGTAACGGCATCGAACTCCCCTATGCCACGGTCGAAGAGGCCAAGGCAGCGTATGATTTCAAGGATTTGCAAGGGTTTCTGAATCGTAACTATTCAGGTGGTTGCGGATAGCCTGTCGCCAACCACCTGATTTTTCTGGTATAGTGTGCCTAATCCTTCGGCATATCTATGCGGTGACATGACCATCAGCGATATCAACGTCGACGAGGCTCTGGAGCGGGTCCGACAGCAGCTCAAGGAAGACCAGACGGTCTCTCCGTCGCTGCGTGCGGCCATCGATGTGCTGATGCTGCTGGTCAAGCTCATGGCCGATCGCCTGGCCACCAGTAGCCGCAACAGCAGCAAGCCACCGTCCCAGGATCCCAAT
>NZ_PINZ01000099.1:0-1322 GCF_002810305.1 Halomonas sp. 141 | reverse complement strand
TTGACTGCTCCTCGCCCTGAAGGACGAGGATTCCCAATTCAACGAGAATCGGACACGGAGACTGGCTCCATGCCGCTTACATTCTCTCCAAGGGCTAACACCGCCAGCCCGGCGGCTTTAATGTTAAGCGCGGCATTGATGTCGCGGTCGTTATCGGCGGCGCACTCGGGGCACGTCCAGGTCCGAACCTGCAACGGCATCTCGGGCATCACATGCCCGCAGCCAGAACAGCGTTTGCTGGAGGGATACCACTGGTCGATGGCCGACAGTTGCCGGCCCGCCCAGTCGGCCTTGTACGCCAGCTGCCGGACGAATTCGCCCCAGCCCGCATCGCTGATCGACTTGGCCAGCGAGCGATTGCGCAGCATGTTCTTCACCTTGAGGGACTCGACGCAGATCACTTGGTTCTCGTTGACGATCTGGCGGGATAACTTGTGCAAGTTGTCCATCCGGCAATCGGAGATCCTGGCGTGAAGGCGGGCGACTTTCTGCCTGGCCTTGGCACGGTTCTTCGAGCCGCGCTGCTTCTTACTCAGCCGACGCTGTGCCCTGGCCAGCCGGGTCGCGTATTTCGCCGTATGGCGGGGATTGCCGATTCGATGCCCGTCGCTGGTGACGAACAGGTCTTTCAGGCCGAGGTCGATGCCCACCATTTTCGGGGTCACGGGCAGCGTCTCGGGCGAGAACTCGCAGAGGCAGCTGACGAAGTAGCGCCCTGCGGCGTCCTTGGACACGGTGACGGTGGTCGGTTCGCTGGGCAATTCACGGCTCCAGCGGATCGCCAGCGGTTCCTTGCACTTGGCAAGAAACAACTCGCCGTCGCGGTACTTGAAGGCCGAGCGAGTGAACTCCGCCGACTGGCGGTGCCGCTTGCTCTTGAAGCTCGGGTACCTGGCTCGGCCCTCGAAGAAGTTCTTGAAGGCCGTCTGCTGGTGGCGAAGGCACTGTTGAAGCGGGACCGAGCTGACCTCGTTGAGAAACGCGGTATCGTCAGCCTTCTTCATGCGCGACAACTCGGCGTTCGCCGCTACGTAGCCGACCTTTTCCTTGCGCGCGTAGAACGCATCGGTGCGATAGCGAAGCACTGCGTTGTAGACGAAGCGCACACACCCAAACGTCCGAGCCAGGAGCTGTTCCTGCTCAGGCGTCGGGTAGAAGCGGTATTTGTAGGCGCGTTTCGTCATGCCTCACAAAATATGCCATTAGCTGTAAGATGGCAACCACCAGAGAGGGAGGCAGCGAGAACAGGGTCGTCCTGACGGACGACGCGCTATCCCTCCCCGCACTAGAAGTGCGGGGTTTCTCGCGCAAAGACTGATGAA
>NZ_PINZ01000098.1:0-1329 GCF_002810305.1 Halomonas sp. 141 | reverse complement strand
TTACCAAACAGCGCGTAAAGCATCGCCCAGTCGGGCGGTGATACAAGCGCGCACCGCGTAGCGGTGCCAGATTGACTTCGCCTCATTGCCCTGATATTTATACAGTATGAAAAAGCGTGCCTACAAAGAACGGTTCTACCCCACCTCCGAACAGGCTGAGCTGCTGGCGCAGTCGTTCGGGTGTGCCCGTTTTGTCTGGAATAATACCCTGGCCTATCGCACCGAGGCGTATCAGCAGCGCGGTGAATCGGTCTCGCACTCATCGGCGGAAAAGCGACTGGTGGGCTTAAAGGCGGCGTTTCCGTGGTTGCGGGATGTTTCCAGCGTGATCCTGCAGCAAACGCTCCGCGACCAGAAAGCCGCCTTCGACAACTTCTTCAACCCAAAGCTCAAGGCGCGCTACCCACGTTTCAAGCGCAAGGATTGCCGGCAGTCGATCCGGCTGACCAAGGCCGCGTTCCGCTATCGGGATGGTGAGATCACTATCGCAAAAGCGAAGACGCCGTTACCCATCCGATGGAGCCGGTCACTACCCTCTGCACCCTCTACCATCACGATTTCACGCGATCGTGCTGGACGCTACTTCATCAGTTGCCTGTGTGATTTCGTGCCAAAAGCGCTTCCGGTCACGCGCAAAACGGTCGGCATTGACCTCGGCTTGAGCGATTTGTTCATTACCAGTGACGGCGCAAAATCGGGCAATCCGCGTCATCTGAAACGCTACGAGGCGAAGCTGGCCTGCTTGCAGCGCCGGTTGGCGAAAAAACAGACAGGTTCAAACAACCGCAACAAACACCGTTGGAAAGTGGCACGGCTACATGCCAAGATCGCCGACTGTCGCCGTGACGCTACCCACAAAGCGACCCGCGCACTCATTAACGAAAACCAAGTCCTGTGCGTCGAGTCACTTAATATCATTGGTATGATCAAGAATAGACGGCTTTCTAAATCCATTAGCGATGCCGGGTGGGGTGAGTTCGTCCGGCAACTGGAATACAAGGCCGCCTGGGCGGAGCGCCAACTGGTGAAAGTGAGCCAGTGGTTCCCCAGCAGCAAGCGGTGTCATGGCTGTGGCTACAAGGTTGAGAAACTGCCGCTGTCGCAACGTCACTGGCACTGCGAAAGCTGCGGCTATCCCATTGACCGCGACATCAACGCGGCCAGGAATATACAAACCGCCGGGCTGGCGGGGTTAGCCTGTGGAGCGACCGGAGCGGAGGGCAGCGGCCTGGCTGCTATCTAGTGAAGGCGTGTGGAAGCAGGAAGGTTCTGGGGGTGATCTCAGAACCCTCGCCCAAAGCGCGAAGCGCGGCGGGCGGGGAGTGTCAG
>NZ_PINZ01000097.1:0-1421 GCF_002810305.1 Halomonas sp. 141 | reverse complement strand
GTGGGAAATGGGATGGACCCGTCCCTCTGTGCCAAGATGAAGAAGCACTTCATCTAACGTGCGCAGGGCACTGACGGCATCTTGAAAGAGGATCCATCCATGAACAACATTAGCATTGTGGGTATTGATCTTGCCAAGCATGTTTTTCAACTTCATGCAGTTGATGACAGTGGTCATAAAGTGTTTAGCAAAAAGGTCAAACGTGATCAGTTGAGAACAGTGATTGCGAACCTTCCACCCTGTCTCGTGGCCATGGAAGCGTGTGGCTCCGCTCACTATTGGGCGCGAGAAATCCGCCAGCTGGGTCATGAGGCGCATCTGCTCCCCCCGCAGGCCGTCAAACCGTTTATTCAAGGCCATAAAAACGATGCGCGTGATGCCGCCGGTATTGCGGAAGCGGCAGCCCGTCCGGCGACACGGCGCGTGGCGGTGAAAACGCAGGAGCAACAGTCACTACAAGCCCTCCACCGGGTGCGCAGCCGCCTTGTGCGCGCTCGGACGGCCGTTGGGAATGAGTTGCGTGGGCTGTTAAACGAGTTTGGCATCATTGTGGCCCAAGGCCACCGCGTCATCCGACAAGGCGATATACGCCGATTGCTCGACGAGCGTCACACTCAGCTGGGTATGGCTTTATGCGATGTCATGCATGACCTCCTGGATGAGTGGCAAGCACTCGACACACGCGTCGCCGAATACGATAAACGGCTCGGCGCGTATGTCCAGGCCACGCCCAGCGTGAAGCAGCTGATGAGTGTGCCAGGCATTGGTCCAGTCAATGCCACGTTGCTCTTCAGTCATATGGGGGATCCCCGGCGCTTCCCCAATGGACGGCAATTTAGCGCCTCGATTGGCCTGGTGCCAAGACAGTACTCAAGTGGCGGCAAGAACGTCCTGAAAAGCATTACCAAACGCGGCAATAGCGAGGTGCGCCGTCAACTGGTTCATGGAGCGAGAGCGGCGTTGAGGCAATTTCAACGTCAAGAGCACCCCGACCGATTGGCGCAATGGATCATCCGATTGGCGGCACGGGTAGGTCAGCGTAAGGCGATTGTGGCCCTGGCGAACAAAATGGCGCGAATTTGCTGGTCGATCCTTGCGCATCAACGCACTTATCAAGCATAGAAAAGTGAGGCAGCTGCCTCGACGAGGCCCTTGGAAAAAAGTCATATTGTTGTGTGAAGTAAGCACACCCGAGGTTGCGTGAGTAAGACAATTGATGGCACACAGGTAAGACCGACTCTCTGTCACTCTGTAAAGCTCGGAGGCCCAATGAGAGGCCGCGTGGGAGATTAAGAGCAGAGAGTGCGCATTCCATCAGGGCCAGATAGCAGCGCTATCATCAAAGGCCGGATATAAGCGTGCAGTCCTCATCCGTGTCCATCTCATGGCTTGCTTGCTCAACGGGACGGGTCCATATAAGG
>NZ_PINZ01000096.1:0-1605 GCF_002810305.1 Halomonas sp. 141 | reverse complement strand
GGGTGTTGGACGACAGGTCAGATTTTACCTCGTCGGTGGCTATGAGGCAGCTCCGACGGGATTTATGCAGCGTTTCCTTAAAGTCAAGCTGTTTTCGGGATACACTAGGACTTCGTATTCATAGTCAGGTCGAGCCGCGAAGCTTTCATGCCAACAGACTCACAATCCCAGCCGTCCGATACACTGATCGACCGAGTACTGGTCGGCTCTCGCCTAAGGGCTCACCGTAAACAGCAGAAATTCACCCTGAAACAGGTGTCTGAGAAAAGTGGTGTTGCGCTTTCAACGCTGTCGAAAATGGAGTTGGGGCAGGCAACTGTCAGCTATGACAAGCTTGCTGCTGCCGCACGTGCTCTGAATGTCAGCCTGCCCCAGCTGTTCAACCCTGAATCGGGTGCGGACAGGTCAGATAAGCCAACGGTGGTCACCAGCAAAATTTCTGAGGCGACTGGGTATGCTACTGGCAGCTATGAATATCATCCTATTGCGGGTGAGTTTCCCGGTCGGAGCATGATGCCGGTTTATGCTCGGATTCAGGCGCGTGATCTGGGTGAGTTTGAAGACTTCATCCGCCACCCCGGAGAGGAGTTTGCCATGGTGCTATCGGGGCGCGTCTGCATTCACTTTGAAAATGGTGAAAGCATCAGCCTGGGTGAACGAGAAACGGCTTATTTCAACAGTTCCATCGGGCATATTTATCTGGCCGAGGGTGATGAAGATGCAGAAGTAATAGCTGTGATGTCGGAACCCAAAGAGGGCGATCTTCAAGGCTGAACCAGCTATCAGGCTTCGCCAATTTCGTGAAAACACAGAATGTAAAGGGGGAGCCCCTGACAGGCTCTTCCTCTTGTTTTGGCTGAAGCAGGTTACAGCGACTTGGCCAGCTCCAATGCTTCAGCAAAAGTGATCCGCTGACGGCTAAGTTTTGGTAGGATTGAGGAAAGAGGCGAGGAATGGTCGGGCACGTTCAATGAATTGGACGATAAGCGTGAGAAACTCAGAGGCCTGATTCAGCATCACCTACTGGCGCACCGCGCGAGATGAGGCCAAGACGGAAGCCAATCTGGATCGGGATATCCGACGGGCCAAGACGATTCTCTCGCTAGATGCAGCCATGAACAAAGAGGATCGTTTTCTAAAGACGCACAGCCCAAGCCTGGTGCACCACTACAGACCAAGTCGTTGAAACCCTGCGTTACGTCCTCAAAGCCTAAGCTCATGCGTCTCCCGCAACACCGTCACTGTATTAGCAGTGTTGTAGGAGGGCGCTTCAGCGCGCGATGATCACACCACATAAGCAATCTAGCCACCCCGTAGCGCGGCGTAACGCTTGGCGAGGAACGAGCCAAAAGGCACCCGCAGCGGCGGCCCGGCGCGAAGGCAGCGTCAGCTGCCCAAAGCCTGCTCCAGCTCAATTTTTCTTCAAAGCCACGTGACCTAAGCCAAATTTATCAATAAAGTATGATTAAATCGTGAAAACGAGCCGGCACGCGAATTTTGGATATGTTGCCTCGCTGGGTAAATAAGACCTGAATCCGTGAAGCCGGCGCCGACACTTTCCCTATCACCGCCAGCGAGCACTTTTTGATCATTCGCCCCGTGCAA
>NZ_PINZ01000095.1:0-1667 GCF_002810305.1 Halomonas sp. 141 | reverse complement strand
GAAGGTCTTTCTTTTTCTTTCAACGTGAAAGCGCGTTTATCACTGCGCATCAACAGCATTCTGATCAGGTAATTCATTGTGAGCGCTTGCCGCGAGGGGAAGACATCGTTTAAGGAGGTGATCCAGCCGCAGGTTCCCCTACGGCTACCTTGTTACGACTTCACCCCAGTCATGAACCACACCGTGGTGATCGCCCTCTTGCGTTAGGCTAACCACTTCTGGTGCAGTCCACTCCCATGGTGTGACGGGCGGTGTGTACAAGGCCCGGGAACGTATTCACCGTGGCATTCTGATCCACGATTACTAGCGATTCCGACTTCACGGAGTCGAGTTGCAGACTCCGATCCGGACTGAGATCGGCTTTTCGGGATTGGCTCACTCTCGCGAGTTGGCAACCCTTTGTACCGACCATTGTAGCACGTGTGTAGCCCTACTCGTAAGGGCCATGATGACTTGACGTCGTCCCCACCTTCCTCCGGTTTGTCACCGGCAGTCTCCTTAGAGTTCCCGCCATTACGCGCTGGCAAATAAGGACAAGGGTTGCGCTCGTTACGGGACTTAACCCAACATTTCACAACACGAGCTGACGACAGCCATGCAGCACCTGTCTCTGCGTTCCCGAAGGCACTAAGGTATCTCTACCAAATTCGCAGGATGTCAAGAGTAGGTAAGGTTCTTCGCGTTGCATCGAATTAAACCACATGCTCCACCGCTTGTGCGGGCCCCCGTCAATTCATTTGAGTTTTAACCTTGCGGCCGTACTCCCCAGGCGGTCGACTTATCGCGTTAACTTCGCCACAAAGTGCGCTAGGCACCCAACGGCTGGTCGACATCGTTTACGGCGTGGACTACCAGGGTATCTAATCCTGTTTGCTACCCACGCTTTCGCACCTCAGTGTCAGTGTCAGTCCAGAAGGCCGCCTTCGCCACTGGTATTCCTCCCGATCTCTACGCATTTCACCGCTACACCGGGAATTCTACCTTCCTCTCCTGCACTCTAGCTTGACAGTTCCGGATGCCGTTCCCAGGTTGAGCCCGGGGCTTTCACAACCGGCTTATCAAGCCACCTACGCGCGCTTTACGCCCAGTAATTCCGATTAACGCTCGCACCCTCCGTATTACCGCGGCTGCTGGCACGGAGTTAGCCGGTGCTTCTTCTGTGAGTGATGTCTTTCCTGATGGGTATTAACCACCAGGCGTTCTTCCTCACTGAAAGTGCTTTACAACCCGAGGGCCTTCTTCACACACGCGGCATGGCTGGATCAGGGTTGCCCCCATTGTCCAATATTCCCCACTGCTGCCTCCCGTAGGAGTTCGGGCCGTGTCTCAGTCCCGATGTGGCTGATCATCCTCTCAGACCAGCTACGGATCGTCGCCTTGGTGAGCCTTTACCTCACCAACCAGCTAATCCGACATAGGCTCATCCGATAGCGGGAGCCGAAGCCCCCTTTCTCCCGTAGGACGTATGCGGTATTAGCCTGGGTTTCCCCAGGTTATCCCCCACTATCGGGCAGATTCCTATGCATTACTCACCCGTCCGCCGCTCGTCAGCGGGTAGCAAGCTACCCCTGTTACCGCTCGACTTGCATGTGTTAGGCCTGCCGCCAGCGTTCAATCTGAGCCATGATCAAACTCTTCAGTTTAAGATCAATGCGATCCTTACTCGC
>NZ_PINZ01000094.1:0-1937 GCF_002810305.1 Halomonas sp. 141 | reverse complement strand
CCTAACACCATCACTTAACCTTCCGGCACCGGGCAGGCGTCACACCCTATACGTCCTCTTGCGAGTTGGCAGAGTGCTGTGTTTTTACTAAACAGTTGCAGCCACCTGGTATCTTCGACCGGTTCGGGCTTGGAGAGCAAGTCTCGTCACCCTACGCCGGCGTGCCTTCTCCCGAAGTTACGGCACCATTTTGCCTAGTTCCTTCACCCGAGTTCTCTCAAGCGCCTTGGGATTCTCACCCTGACCACCTGTGTCGGTTTGGGGTACGGTCGCACATGATCTGAAGCTTAGAGGCTTTTCCTGGAAGCGTGGCATCAATGACTTCGACACCGTAGTGTCTTCGTTTCGTGTCTCGGCCTTGAAGGGTCCCGGATTTACCTGAGACCCAAGCCTACTCACTTTCACCAGGACAACCAACGCCTGGCTCACCTAGCCTTCTCCGTCCCCCCATCGCAATCATGTCCGGTACGGGAATATTGACCCGTTTCCCATCGACTACGCCTTTCGGCCTCGCCTTAGGGGCCGACTCACTCTGCTCCGATTAGCGTCGAACAGAAACCCTTGGTCTTCCGGCGAGGGAGTTTTTCACTCCCTTTATCGTTACTCATGTCAGCATTCGCACTCGTGATACCTCCAGCATGCTTCTCAACACACCTTCATCGGCTTACACGACGCTCCTCTACCGCTCATCCGTAAGGATGAACCCGTAGCTTCGGTACCTGGTTTAGCCCCGTTACATCTTCCGCGCAGGCCGACTCGACTAGTGAGCTATTACGCTTTCTTTAAAGGATGGCTGCTTCTAAGCCAACCTCCTAGCTGTCTGAGCCTTCCCACATCGTTTCCCACTTAACCAGGATTTGGGGACCTTAGCTGACGGTCTGGGTTGTTTCCCTTTTCACGACGGACGTTAGCACCCGCCGTGTGTCTCCCACGCTGGCACTCACCGGTATTCGGAGTTTGCCTCGGGTTGGTAAGTCGGGATGACCCCCTAGCCGAAACAGTGCTCTACCCCCGGCGGTGATACGTGAGGCGCTACCTAAATAGCTTTCGAGGAGAACCAGCTATCTCCGAGCTTGATTAGCCTTTCACTCCGATCCACAAGTCATCCAAATCTTTTTCAACAGATCCTGGTTCGGGCCTCCAGTTGATGTTACTCAACCTTCACCCTGCTCATGGATAGATCGCTCGGTTTCGGGTCTATATCCAGCGACTGTGTCGCCCAGTTAAGACTCGGTTTCCCTACGGCTCCCCTATACGGTTAACCTCGCCACTGAATATAAGTCGCTGACCCATTATACAAAAGGTACGCAGTCACAGAACAAGTCTGCTCCTACTGCTTGTACGCACACGGTTTCAGGATCTATTTCACTCCCCTCTCCGGGGTTCTTTTCGCCTTTCCCTCACGGTACTGGTTCACTATCGGTCAGCCAGGAGTATTTAGCCTTGGAGGATGGTCCCCCCGTCTTCAGTCAAGGTTTCTCGTGCCCCGACCTACTCGATTTCACGTGATCAGATTTTCGACTACGGGGCTATCACCCGCTATGGCCAGACTTCCCAGTCTGTTCGTCTAATCCGTCACACGCTTAAGGGCTGGTCCCCGTTCGCTCGCCGCTACTAGGGGAATCTCGGTTGATTTCTTTTCCTCAGGGTACTTAGATGTTTCAGTTCCCCTGGTTCGCCTCCTGTCCCTATGTATTCAGGACAGGATACTCATCTTGTGATGAGTGGGTTTCCCCATTCAGAGATGTCCGGGTCGCAGGTCGTTTGCCACCTCACCGAACCTTATCGCAGGCTACCACGTCTTTCATCGCCTCTGGCTGCCTAGGCATCCACCGTGTGCGCTTCATTGCTTGACCCTATAACCCGAAGGAGTCTGGGGTTCGCAATGATAACGATTGCCGGATACGCTTGAGACGTATCACAATACAATTTACGTA
>NZ_PINZ01000093.1:0-2100 GCF_002810305.1 Halomonas sp. 141 | reverse complement strand
GCCCGCAGCTGCCCCGCCACGCGATGCGCTCGGGCCACGTCCTGGCTCCACACGGCACCGGCCAACCCAAACCGGGTATCGTTGGCAAGCCGAACGGCCTGGGCCTCGTCATCGAACGCCATGGCGATCAGTACCGGGCCAAACACCTCCTGCTGGGCAATCTCCATGTCGGGGGTGACATTCACCAGCACCGTGGGGGTGATTCATCTAGATCCAAACCGAGGCTCAAAATCAAGCACCTATCCATGCCGTACCTCTTACCATTACTGAGGCTCTATCGGAGGGGGAGTACACTAATCACAATGAGCATGAAACTTCTCTATTTAATCTAAATTAGCCGCATAGAATATTAAAGCGACATGAATATAAAACAGTTATAAATCAATCGTACTTTGCAAGTATGTAAGAAATAACTTACATGCTTTAAGAAATAACTTACATTTTTTTAAGAAATAACTTACATCACAGCTCAGCTAGCGCACCTATTCTCAGTTCGTAGCCCCCTTCAAAGCGGTAACGCCACATAGCACACATTATTATAACTATCCAATCTAATTAACAGCTAAATTAGACGAGGGAACGAGTATGGTTCCAGTGTGTATTGAAGATTGGCAATCGATTGCAAAACGCCACTTACCCCCAGAAGTTTATGACTTTATTGACGGTGGGGCTGGAAGTGAGCAATCATTGCAAGAAAATATTTGCGCACTGGAACGTGTAAAGCTTCTTTCCAGAGTTCTGCGAGGAATAGAAAAAGTAGACCCATTCACCACTCGTTTGGCTCGCATCCTTGGAAACCAATGCCCAACACCTCCCATACTTGTGGCTCCGAGTGCGCATCATAAACTCGTTCACCCTGAAGGAGAGCTCGCAACAATTAAAGCTGCGAACCAGAATGGAGTCCCCTTCATCCTAAGCACTATGTCAGATTTTCCTGTGGAAACAGTATGCGAAAAGTCAGACGCACCAGTTATGTTTCAACTCTATCTGTATAAAGATCGTCAAATTAACAGGGATCTTATTCAGCGAGCACAAGATTCTGGTTGCAGCGCTTTAGTTCTCACTGTAGACGTTCCTCTCATGGGTGCACGACTGCGTGACCGCCGCAATGAATTTAGCGTTAACAGATATAGAAATGAAAGTTATTTGCAAGGGCAAATAAAGCATCAGTGTATCCCTGTCTCAGGAAATTCAGGAGTCGCGGCTTTCGTTGCTGATCAATTAGAGCCCGCTATTTCTTGGGCAGATGTAGAATGGGTTAAATACCATACTAATATGCCACTGATTTTGAAAGGCATACTGCACCCACTAGATGCGGAAATTGCTCTGCAGCATGAAGTAGATGCCCTCTACCTTTCTAACCACGGCGGGCGTCAACTCGACCACCATGTTTCCGCCATTAGTATGTTACCACATATTCGTCAACGGCTAGGCAATGTGATACCGATTATCGTAGATGGCGGTATTCGCAGTGGCGCAGATATCCTTAAGGCTCTTGCTTTAGGTGCCGATGCTGTGGGCGTAGGTCGTCCAGTTCTTTGGGGGCTTGCTGCTGAAGGTGCGCAAGGAGTAGCCAGAGTATTGGAACAGCTGAGTGAAGATTTACATCTTTGCATGCATCTCTGCGGATGCGCCTCCCTTGCGGAAGTCAATAATGAAATCATTTGGATCGAGTGAACCACACGCCAAGGAGAACACTCATGACTAATAGCTGCGAAACCACTTCAAAGCTAATGCTCAAACATAAAGCCCAAAAAATCGATCATGTTGCAATTGCAGTACTAGATCTTGAGCAGGCCATTGGCTATTACAGCATGATCGGATTCAGCCTCATAGACCGTATGACTACCACTGGTGCCCGCAGCGCAATGAATTCCGCAGTAATGGAAGCTGGCCCGATTAAATTCGTCTTGCTCGAAGGAGCAGATGAAAACTCTCAAATAACCCGTTTTATTAATCCTGAATCCGTGAGACCGGCCCTCAGAAGCACTTCTAACCCACTGACCTGCATGGCAATATAGCCATTATCGCCATTCACCCAGACAGTGCCATGCCCAACATAAAGTTCCGCGCCAGTCGCCGCACCCTCACCAGCCACGC
>NZ_PINZ01000092.1:0-2326 GCF_002810305.1 Halomonas sp. 141 | reverse complement strand
TTGCACGGGGCGAATGATCAAAAAGTGCTCGCTGGCGGTGATAGGGAAAGTGTCGGCGCCGGCTTCACGGATTCAGGTAATTGTGATTACTGCCCGCCTAACCAACGCATGACTGCCTGCAGTGCTTGTTCTGAGGGCATAGCATTGCGCTTGCCTTGCGCCTGACTAAGCACCCATTTATCACCCAAGGGAGAAATGGCAACGGTTAAGTGCTCTGGATGGCTCATGTGGTAAATCGCTATAGACCCTTGTGCCACCAACGTGTGGTAACTTCCCACACAGTGCTGCATGCGTTTGCCTTCAAGCAAGAGTGAACTCCAAGAGGTTAAGGCGCAAATACCTTCTTGGTTCGGTAGAGGGGCGTTGGGGAAAGGCCCATAACGCTTTTCCAGCATGTCAGCTTGAACCTCACTTTGCGCATCATTTCGGGCATTAAAGCGTGCAATACGACGATCATGCAGCACTTGTAGCTCCGCTAACGATGTAACACGACGAAGCCTTGAGAGGTTGGCAGCATCTAGGCGGTGTGTGTCTTCTAGCATGGACGTTAGCCAAGTGCGATCATGAACACGGTTGGTCGAGTTCAACGCCTCATCAATGAGCGCGAGTAACCCAGGCCACCGTTCGCCTTGGTAATTCCCTAAGAAAATTAACTGTTGAGCATAGGGTGCCGGATGGTGCCGAAGTAGAGACGTGGTACGGGGATCCATTAATGCGCGCTTAAGTGCGATGAACTCTCGCCCAATCATAGGGGTGAGCGCGCATCGGCGCAGCAGTTTGGCAGTCGCCTGCGTACTGGATAAGCCAGCATAGCCGCACAGCTCAGATTGCTTTTTGCTGAGCAAGCTCAATAGATAGGGTTCTGACCACTGATGCTCTATGGCTTTCTCAGTGAGTAACACCAGTAGAAGGGGAGAGTAAACCGCCAGATCCAAGGCTGCTGGATGGCGGCCTGTCAGCTGGGCCAGCTCCATGCCCAAAAAGGGTACGGCATTAACCAGTGTTGTTACCTCAGCAGGCATGCCCCGCGTTAAGGCCTCGCCCTGAGTGCTCATCAGGGCCTGCCAACCAATCCCCGCAGGGGCTAAGAACTCTCCCCACGCCAGCGGCTCATGATTGGTTTCGCTGACCCATGACAAGGGTGTTGGTGAGCGCCACGGGGATACCTTCACTACCAAGGGGTAGCCAACGGCAGCGGATAAGTCGAAGACGATGCGTTGATCGTCACGAACTGCCATCTTCTGATGAGATGTCGGTGCCCATCGCTGTAAGGCACGATGCATCCATGCGCGCATAGTTAATCGAAGCCTCCGTCTTGGTGATGAATCACGTCCACACTTGTAAAGCCTTTTAACGCTAGCGGCGTTCCCGGTGAATGGGTATAAGCCACTAACGCACCCCCATAAGCCGCCGCGTAATCTAGGCAAACCACGTTACGGCCCAAGCGCAGCGGGGTGCTTGTCAGAGCATAATGACCAAAAAAAGTAGGGTGGGCGTTATGGGGGTAGCCATGCTCACGCGCCTGGGTGGGTAAGAACTCCCAAGGGTGAATTAGTGCCACGTCGTTAGGCCACCACCGAACGCGCTTCCTAATAGTACGAAACCCCGATGCTGAGACATAGGGACGAACCGTGTGTTCGCAGCCGGCAATCACTCGATCCATCGCAAAATAGGTGGTCGAGTAACTGTCTTCATAAGCGGCCATGGCGGCATCGTCCAAGCAGCGAATGCCCATCGCTTTTAAATGCTGAAGTGAAGTTTCATGCCACCAAGCATGTACCACGCGACATTGCTCCAGCTCTAGAAAGAGAGGCTGTGTGCGTAGCCACTGAAAGTGATCGAGGAGTGTAAGCGTTCATTCCACGACGTTCTGCCACCCTGCTGAAAATCGCTCTACAGTAACCTCACACTTTCCAACACGAGGTTACCCCCATGAGAAAGCACCGCACACCCGAACAGTGGCAGGCCCTGGTTGATCAGCAGCGTGACAGTGGTCTGTCAGCTTCGAAGTTTTGCAAACAAGAGAACATCGGTTACGCCAGTTTCTGCAACTGGCGCAAGCGTCTGTCCGATCCGTCGACCAATGATTCGGCAGGATCCAGTGAGGCCAGTTTTCTGGATTTGTCGTCACTGATGGGCTCGTCGCACTCCTCCGGCCCAGGCTGGCACATTGTGCTCAGCCTGGGTAATGGCGTTGAACTCCGGCTGAGCCAGCACGGATGATCGGACTCGATAGCCAGGCCCGGATTTGGCTGTGCACCGAGCCCACCGATATGCGCAAATCGTTCCGGGGCCTGAGTGCCCTGGTTCGGAATCAGTTGAAGCA
>NZ_PINZ01000091.1:0-2340 GCF_002810305.1 Halomonas sp. 141 | reverse complement strand
TGACGTCGCTCATCGGAATAGCGAGGCATACAGATCTCCAAACGCCCCTGAATATTTAAGAGAGTGTAACAAGGGACGCGACATCAATCCTGACAGAGGGGGGCCGTCGAGCTCAACGCGTATAGATCCGTTGCAGGTCGGAATCCAGGGAGATATGCTTTCACCCATAGCGATGGTCCTCTTGAATCAGATTCTTGGCGGAATGCACTGATTTTTATAGAGAATACCATCCGCGTGCGCCAGGCAAAGCTTGGTCATCTGGGAGCAGGCCAGGGCCTGCAGAAAGGGTGAGTTGAACCCCAGTGGGTGAAATTCCCACCCGGCCAAGGGTAGCCGCCAGCCGGTAGCGAGTCTTGCGCAGCGTCGGGCAACCGCCGCTGTGAAGCGTAGACAGCAAGTGAGTAGGCCGTGTCATTGAGCCCCGAAATTTTCACCACGCGATCGCCGACGCCCTGCGGATAGCGGAAGGCAACACGAGTTCACTGAAAAGGCTTGGTGAACGAAGGTCGCCGGGGTCATTAGAGCAGGGCATGTTCACACAGGGGGTTCCCAGGAACCTGGGAGGCCCATTTCCCTCCTCCGATCTAACGCTATCAGGTACGGGAGCCACCTGCCCCCAAGCTCCCTGGCCCAGCACTGCAGTGACTGGCGGTGATGGGAGCGAAACAACAGCCACTCAGGAGGTACGGTACGGCGAGTGTAGCGAGCCGGCCAGATGGGGTAATGGGAGTCGGAGCCACTCATAGTACTGATGAAATCGGGGAACCAGCTCGATGGGACCCGGTGGAGGGAAGGAGTGGTCAACCATCAGAACCGTACGAGGGAAACATGATAGGTGCTCAGGAACCTGAAGTCATGTCCACGAAACAAGTGCGGATAGCATCGCTGGCAGAGCGTTTTCCGCAGCGTGCCTTCACGTCACTGTCGCATCATATCGACGCCCAGTGGCTGAAAACGGCCTACCTCATGACGCGCCATGACGGTGCGGTCGGGATTGATGGCCAGACGGCGGACGACTTCGCGCGCGGCTTCGAGATCAATATCCAGCGCTTGCTGGAAGAGGCCAAGAGCGGGTGTTACCGGGCGCCGCCGGTGCGGCGTGTCCATATCCCCAAAGGGGATGGGCGTACCACACGGCCGATCGGCATTCCCACCTTTGAAGACAAGGTCCTGCAACGTGCCGTGGTGTCCCTACTGGAGCCTCTCTACGAGCATGACTTCCTGGATTGTTCGTACGGCTTTCGGCCGGGGCGCTCGGCACACCAGGCCATCAAGACGGTGTGGGACGGCCTGTCGTCGATGGGAGGTGGCTGGGTCATCGACCTGGACATCAAGGCCTTCTTCGACACGATCGACCACCGGCACCTGCGAGCGTTTCTGCAGCAACGAGTGAAGGACGGTGTGATCCTTCGCCTGATCGGCAAGTGGCTCAAGGCCGGAGTACTGGAGGCTGGGCAGTGGCAGAAGGGAGTAGTCGGCAGCCCACAGGGCGGGGTCATTTCCCCATTGCTGGCGAACCTCTATCTCCACTATGTACTGGACGAGTGGTTTGAGAAAGACGTCAAGCCACGCCTGCGAGGACGCGCATTTGAGGTACGTTTCGCCGACGATGCCGTGCTCGCATTCAGCAGTGAAGCTGACGCCCGCAAGGTGCTGGAAGTACTGCCCAAGCGCTTCGCGCGCTTCGGCCTCACCCTGCACCCGACCAAGACCCGCCTGGTGAGGTTCCGCCCGTATCGTGAGCAGCGTGCCGAAACCTTCGACTTTCTGGGCTTCACCCACTACTGGGGGAAGTCACGCCGCGGGCTCTTGGTTATCAAGCGCAAGACGGCGAAGGATAGGTTTCGGCGTGGGCTCAAGCACATCTCACAGTGGTGCCGGTGGAATCGTCACCTGCCGATCCGGGAACAGCATGAGAAGTTGAGTCGTAAGATCCAAGGTCACGTTGCCTACTACGGTATTCGCGGCAATATGCGATCCATACAGACGTTTCGCCATCGGGTGAAGTGGTGCTGGATCAAATGGCTGAGCCGGCGATCCCAGAAGGCAAGGATTGTGTGGCGGAATGCGCTTCAACTCTTTAAGTTACTGCCGTTTCCCAAGGCGAGGATCGTTCACCCATGCTGATCCTTCAGCGAAACTGATGGTTGAAGAGCCGGATGCGTTAATTGCGCACGTCCGGATCTGTGGGGGGCCGGGTCGAGCAATCGCTCGGTCTACCCGACTATCTTCGTTTTCAGGCCTGCCTCATGAATAAGCCGGGATAACGCCCGCCATCACCGGTGACAAAGCCGTAGCGAAGCGAAGGGTTTGGCATCCGGTGCATGGCTTGGTTATGTT
>NZ_PINZ01000090.1:0-2366 GCF_002810305.1 Halomonas sp. 141 | reverse complement strand
GAGGAGCCGAGTGCGTCAATCGCGCACGCTCGGATCTGTGGGGGGCCGGAACGAGCAATCGTCCGGTCTACCCGACCAATAACTCCAGTATGTATCCTATTCCCCTAAAAAATCCCCTGCCTATCTCTTCAAAAAAGCCGTCCATAAAACTCCTTTTCAGTTAAACGTAACAAGTAAATACATAACCAAATCCGCTTTCTTTTCACTGCTATTTTGCCATAGCCAAGAATCGCAGTTGGCTCAATGACTAACGCTCACCTTCCAGTTCGTGCCATACACGCAGAATAATGATGACGCTCGTATGCACTGAATAGCGGATAACGTATTTACCAAAGACCATGTCACGAACGGAATCCGGTGCCATTTCAACCGGCGTACCCATGTTGGGAAAGTCTGGCAGTAAGTCGATTTTACCGACCAGCTCTGCCGCTATCCTGCCGGCTGCAGAGGGGTTATGGATGGCGATGAACTCTCTGAGGCGCTGCAAATCTTCAATGGTTCATCCGTATAAACCAATTTCACTTACCCGACCTCGGTGCATCCTGCTCATTTTCGGTTCCCCAGCTATTGAGCCAACGATGAACCTCGCTGCTATCAACCACCTTCCCCTGTGCGGCAGACTCCATCGCCTCCAGCGTTTGCCTCCAACGCTCTTGCTCAAGCTGTTGCTTCTCGATGTATTCCGATAACGCTTGGTTGATCACCCAGCCTTTGCTCCGGTGGAGCCTGCTCGCGATAGCTTCCAGATGCTGTTCAACGTCTGACTGAAGACGAACTGTAGTTACACCCATATCTATACCCTCACTCCTGACGACTACAATGTATTACAGCATAGTCAATGAGAGCGGTACAAAAAAGCCCAGCCCCCGATACTGTCTAGCATCAGAAGACTGGGCCTGCTCACTTAGGGGCTTATAAGTGCCTAGCTATAGCTCCCTCACCCATATATTGCGAAAGCTAACGTCCGCATCGTGATCCTGCAGGTAAATGGGCGCGCAGCCGTGGGCTTCGTCGTAGTTGGGTTCGCCAATCCACTCGGTGGTGCCTTGCACTTCAGCATGGTGCTGCACCACTACACCGTTATGCAGAACGGTGATGTAGGCAGGCGATTCAAGGGCGCCTTCATCATCAAAACGTGGCGCGGTGTATAGGATGTTGTAACTCTGCCACTCACCGGGTGGGCGCGACGCGTTGACGAGTGGCATATGCTGTTTATAGATGGATGCCGCCTGACCGTTGGGATAGGTCGGGTTGTCGTAGGAGTCCAGCACTTGGACTTCATAGCGTTCCTGCAGAAAGACGCCGCTATTGCCCCGATCTTGGCCCTCCATACCTTCAATATCCTCAGGGGAGCGCCACTCCAGGTAGAGCTGCACATCGCAGAAGTCCTGGCTTGTGCGAATGCCTCCCGCACCGCGATTTACCGTCATGGCGCCGTCATCCACGTGCCACTCAGCTGGCCCACCCTCTTCGCCCTCCCAGGCGTCTAAGTCGGTGCCATCGAATAGCACGATGGCATCGGAGGGAACACCATCGTCAGGCACTGCAACGCTTGCGGGCACTGGCTCCCATACTTCGGTTTTGGCGGATTGCTCCTCGGGTGTCAGTGTCTCATTCGATGCGCCCTCCTGAGCTGCGCTATCGAATGCCAACAAACTGCCACATGCCAATAGGCAAAGCGTCTGAGCATAGGAGTAAGGCTTACGTTTTTGCGTACGTTGATTTTTCATCATGTTCTTCGCTGAATTAGGTTGCCCAGGCAGGCTCGCCGTTATAAGGCGCGCAGCCGTCATAGCGGCCTGGCACCGCTTCGTAGCGTAGGACTTCCGTCGCGCCGACTTCTGAGGTAAAGAAACCAAACAGCGTTAGCTGCTTCATCATGGTGAAGTAGTGTGGAAGCGTATCTTCGCTCTCCACATGCTCCTGTGATGACTGGTTTTCTGCCGTTTGATTTTGCGCGGTCTGGGTTTCTATCGTCAGTGCTTCAGCGGGTGTTGGCTGTTTGCGGGCCTGCTGCTGGGCGTGCGCCAGCGCTTCACGGTCTAACTCGGTGATGAGCTCTAATCGCTGTTCGCCACTCAGCGCCATAAAGTCACGCTCGTAAGCCGCTCGGCTGCGTGCCTCAAGCTGCGCTAAACCCTGAGGAATCCCCACGAACTTTGCTATCCATCGCATAAGGCCTGCTCTTTGACTCCTAGATTCATAGAATAACCGCAGCACTTTGGATCTCAAGGTAGAAGCAGGAGGGCCAGCGCCGGTACTCTCTCTGCTTTACCGACCAAAGTGAAACAGAGCATGGCATACCGACAGCTGACCCAGACCCAACGATACCAGATTCACGCTTACAGGTGTGCAGGCATGAGCCA